>NZ_JBFAAF010000099.1:0-20218 GCF_040639595.1 Micromonospora sp. NPDC023814 | reverse complement strand
GCCGCGCCCCCCCCCCCCCCCCCGCGCGGGCCGCGCGCGGGGGCGGGGGGGGGGGCGCCCGGGCCACCCCCCCGCCGGCGGGGCCGGCGGGCGCTCGTGGTACGGGTGGGCGGTCAGCCCTGAGGGGCGCTCATGGTGAGCTTCTTGATGGTGATCTCCTTCTTCGGGTGACCACCGCCGGCCTGCTGCGCGAACGCCTTGTCGTCGCCCGCCGCCGCGACCTGCTTGACGATGTCCATGCCACCGGTGATGGTGCCCAGGACGGTGTAGTTCGGGTCCAGCGGCGAGTCGCCGTAGACGATGAAGAACTGGCTGCCCGTGCTGCCCGGCTGGCCGGAGTTGGCCATCGCGATCACGCCCTCCGGGTACGGCGGGCGCTTGTCGGTGGGCAGGTTCTCCTCGGCGAGCCGGTAGCTCGGGCCGCCGGTGCCGTCGGTCTCCCGCCAGCCCTTGCCGGTCGCGCTCGGGTCGCCGCACTGGAGCACCTTGATGCCCTCGGTCACCAGCCGGTGGCACTTGCTGTTGTCGAAGAAGTTCTTCTCCGCCAGGTGGGTGAAGCTGCCCGCAGTGCAGGGCACCGCCGCCCGGTCGACCTTGGCGGTGATCGGACCGAGGTTGGTGTCGATCGTCATCGTCTGGGTGCCGGTGTTCGACTGCTGCGCGGCCGGCAGCCCGACGTCCTTGATCTGCTTGGTCCGCTGGTCGGCGGGCAGTTCGGTCCACGCGCACTGCACGTTGTCGGCCGCCGGCCCGGCGGTGTCGGTCTTGTCGTCGTCGCCGCCGAGCGTGGTGGCGAGCCACACGGTGCCGGCGATGACGAGCACCAGGACCGACGCGGCTCCCACGATCGCCTGGGTCTGCCGGCGCTTGCGGGCCCTGGCCGCACGCTCGGCCATCTCCTTCTCGAGCCGGGCGCGGGCCGCCGCGCGCTGCCGCTCTCTGGTGGACGTCACGCCTGGATCCTCCTGGGCTGTCTCGGGCGCGGTCGGTGCCGCTGAGGTTGGTGGGGCGGCCGGGTCAGCCGGCGCTGGGGCTGGCCGCCGGGGCCGACGCCCCCTGCGCCACGGGCTCACCGACGGTCAGGCTCTGGACGACCACGTCGTCGTCCTTGGGCTTGACCTTGGCCCCCGTCCCATTGTCCACGGTCGGCTTGGCACCGATCTTCTCCACCACGTCGATCCCGCCGGTGACCCGGCCGATGACCGGGTACTTCGGGTCGGCCGTGGTGAAGTCCTTGAAGAAGATCAGGAACTGGCTCGCGTTGGCGCCCGGCGGGTTCGCGATCATCGCGACCGTGCCCTTCGGGTACGTCGCGGGCTGGCCGGGCGCGGGGCTCGCCGACGGCGACGGCGCGGGGGTGGGGACGTTCTCGTCGTAGAACGAGTACGTCGGGCCGCCCAGCCCGGTGCCGCTCGGGTCGCCGCAGCGCACCGCGCCCTCGGCGGTGATCTCGTGACACTTGGTGTTGTCGTAGAACGACCGGCTGGCCAGATGGGCGATGCTCGCCGCGGCGCACGGGGCGGCGGCGAGGTCCAGCTCGACGGTGACCGGGGCACCCTGGTTGGTGGTGACCGTCATCGGGCGCACGCCGGACGTGGGCAGCCCCTGGGTCGCCGGGGTGCCGACGTCCTTGAGGTTGGTGTTCGCGGTGGCGTCCTGCGGGGTCCAGAGGCACACGTCTTCGGCGGCCGTGTTCTCCTTCGGGTCGTCGTCGAAGGCGCCCAGCCCCCAGGCCGAGCCGACCACGATCAGCGCGAGGACGACGGTGACGCCGACACCGGCCTGGATCTGCCGGCGACGCTTGGCGGCGGCGGCCCGGCGGGCGAGCTGCCGGTCGAGCTTGGCACGCGCCAGTTTGCGCTGCCGGTCCCTGCTGGAAGCCACCCGTGCTCCCCTTCCTCTACCCTGGTCGTCACCGGTGGTCGGGCGTCCTGCGCCCGTTCGGCGGCAGGTGCGCCACGCCACACGCCCGCCAGAGTGTACGGCTACCGGCTGGGAAAGTGGTGTACGAGGTCCGAGCCTGCGTCTATCGGGACGCGTCACTGTGGCGAACGGGGCCTCCGGGGCGGATGCGGCGAACCCGGTCGCGTCGCCGGTTAGGCTGCTGGCAGGACCCGACAGATCGACGGAAGGGGAGCGGACGTGCTCGTGGCCGGCTTTCCCGCGGACGCCTTCGGCACCAACTGCTACGTGGTCGCCGCCGCGCCGGGGGAGCAGTGCGTGGTGGTCGACCCCGGCATCGGGGTGCTCGACCGGCTCGACGCGCTGCTGGCCGAGCATCGGCTGCACCCGGCCGCGGTGCTGCTCACCCACGGCCACCTCGACCACACGTTCTCGGTCGCGCCGGTCTGCGGCGCCCGTGGGATCACCGCGTACGTGCACCCGGGCGACCGGGAGATGCTCGCCGACCCGGCCAAGGGGCTGTCCGCGGACCTCACCTCGCTCTTCGGCGGGCGGCTGCCGTACACGGAGCCGGAGGACGTCGGGGAGCTGACCGACGGCGCCACGCTCGCCCTCGCCGGGCTGGAGATCACCGTCGACCACGCCCCGGGCCATACCGGCGGGTCGGTGCTCTTCCGGCTGCCGGCCGCGGGCTCGCCGTGGGAGGCGGAGCAGCTCTGCCTCTCCGGCGACGTCCTCTTCGCCGGCTCCATCGGCCGCACCGACCTGCCGGGCGGCAGCATGCCGACGATGATCAGCAGCCTGCGGGACAAGATCCTCCCGCTGGCGGACGACACCGTCGTGCTGCCCGGCCACGGCCCGGCGACCACCATCGGCCGCGAACGCGCGACCAACCCGTACCTCATCGAGGTGGCGGGTGGCGACGGCGCGCGACCGGCGGCCCCCGCCCGCGGCCTGTAGCCGGCCGCACCGAGCCTTCGTCCCGCGGCCTGTAGCCGGCCGCACCGAGCCTTCGCCCCGCGGCCCTAGCCGGCCGCACCGAGCCTTCGCCCCGCGGCCGCCGGCGGCCGCACCGAGCCTTCGCCCGCGCGGACCGCGCGGGTCTGCGAACGGAGCATCATGAGCAAGCCCACGCCCATCTCCGGCTTTCCGGAGTGGACCCCCGCCCAGCGGATGATCGAGCAGTACGTCCTCGACCGGATCCGGGACACCTTCGAGCTGTACGGCTTCGCGCCGCTGGAGACCCGCGCGGTGGAGCCGCTGGACCAGTTGCTGCGCAAGGGGGAGACCTCGAAGGAGGTCTACCTGATCCGGCGGTTGCAGGCCGACGCCGACGGCCCGACCGGGGACGACGCGCTCGGCCTGCACTTCGACCTGACCGTGCCGTTCGCCCGGTACGTGCTGGAGAACGCCGGCAAGCTGCAGTTCCCGTTCCGCCGCTACCAGATCCAGAAGGTGTGGCGGGGTGAGCGGCCGCAGGAGGGGCGCTACCGCGAGTTCCTCCAGGCGGACATCGACATCGTCGACCGGGACACCCTGGCCGCCCACCACGAGGCGGAGATGCCGCTGGTGATCGGCGACGCGCTGCGCTCGCTGCCGATCCCGCAGGTACGGATCCAGGTCAACAACCGCAAGATCTGCGAGGGCTTCTACCGGGGCATCGGCCTGACCGACCCGGAGGCGGCGCTGCGCGCGGTGGACAAGCTCGACAAGATCGGCCCGGCGAAGGTGGCCGAGCTGCTCGCCGAGACCGCCGGGGCGAGCGAGTCCCAGGCCAAGGCCTGCCTGGCGCTGGCGGAGATCTCCGCCCCGGACGCCTCCTTCGCCGACGCCGTCCGCGCCCTGGGCGTCACCGACCCGCTGCTGGACGAGGGGATCGAGGAGCTGGTCCGGGTGGTGGAGACCGCCGCCGAGCACTCCCCGGGGCTGTGCGTGGCCGACCTGCGCATCGCGCGCGGCCTGGACTACTACACCGGCACCGTCTACGAGACGCAGCTGGTCGGCTACGAGCGGTTCGGCTCGATCTGCTCCGGCGGCCGGTACGACAACCTGGCCAGCTCCGGCGCCGCCCGGTTCCCGGGGGTGGGCATCTCCATCGGGGTGACCCGGCTGCTCGGGCTGCTCTTCGGCGCCGGCGCGCTGTCGGTGTCGCGGGACGTGCCGACCTGCGTCCTGGTCGCGGTGACCAGCGAGGAGCAGCGGCCGGTGAGCAACCGGGTGGCCGAGGCGCTGCGCCGGCGGGGCGTGCCGACGGAGGTGTCGCCGAGCGCGGCGAAGTTCGGCAAGCAGATCCGCTACGCCGAGCGGCGGGGCATTCCGTACGTCTGGTTCCCGGGGGCGGACGGGGCCGCCGACGAGGTGAAGGACATCCGCTCGGGCGAGCAGGTCACGGCGGCGGCGGGGGAGTGGACGCCGCCCCGGGCGGACCTCAAGCCGCTGGTCAGCTGAGACGCTACTGGCGCGTACGGACGATCGGACCTACGGTAGCGTAAGTTACGCCACCGTAGGGAGATCGTCGTGACCGTGCTCAGCCAGACCGCTCTGCTCCACGAACTGGAGTCCGTCGTCGAGAAGAACCTCGACCGGCACCTGTCCATGGCGAAGGAATGGTTTCCGCACGAGTACGTCCCGTGGAGCGAGGGGCGCACCTTCGACGGGCCGCTCGGCGGCGAGGCGTGGTCGGAGGCCGACTCGATCATCCCCGACGTGGCCCGCACCGCGCTCATCGTCAACCTGCTGACCGAGGACAACCTGCCCTCGTACCACCACGAGATCGCCACCCTGTTCGGCCGGGACGGCGCCTGGGGGACCTGGGTGCACCGGTGGACCGCCGAGGAGGGGCGGCACGGCACCGCCATCCGCGACTACCTGACCGTCACCCGGGCGGTCGACCCGGTGGCCCTGGAGCGGGCCCGGATGACGCACATGTCCGCCGGCTACCAGAACGTCCACGACGACGAGGTGCTGCACTCGCTGGCGTACGTCTCGTTCCAGGAACTGGCGACCCGGATCTCGCACCGCAACACCGGCCGGGTCACCGGCGACCCGGCCTGCGAGGCGCTGCTCGCCCGGGTTGCGGCCGACGAGAACCTGCACATGGTGTTCTACCGCAACCTGCTGGCGGCGGCCTTCGAGCTGGCGCCCGGCCAGGCGATGCGGGCGGTCGCCGACGTGGTGGCCGACTTCCAGATGCCGGGCAATGGCATCGAGGGCTTCGCCCGCAAGTCGGTGACGATCGCCCTCGCCGGCATCTACGACCTGCGCCAGCACCGCGACGAGGTGGTCGTCCCGGTGCTGCGCCAGTGGGACGTCTTCAACGTGACCGGCCTGGACGCCGACGGCGAGGCCGCCCGCGATCAGATCGCCGCCCACCTCGACGACCTGGAGCGCGCCGCGTCCCGCTTCGAGGAGAAGCGCGCGGCCCGCGCCGCCCGCCTCGCCGCCCGCTGACCCGCTGACCGTCCCGGCCGCCGGGGCTCCGGGCGTGGCCGTCGCTGGCTCTCTCGACGACGACCACGCCCGAAGCGTCTCTCCCGCCCGCCCCCCGCTCCCACTCCCGCGATCGTGCATTTTGTGCCCGGGCGAAAGCCGCAGTTGCGGCGTATCGCGGGCCGAAAGTGCAAGATCGGCGGGTCGAGGGGGAGCGGGCGGGGTGGGGTGGGGTGGGGGTCAGGCGGGTTGGTCCAGGGGGTAGAGGAGGCAGGTGGAGGTGGCGTGGGCGACGAGGCGGGACTGGGCGTCGAGCAGCCTCGCCTCGGCCAGCGCCGTGCGACGGCCACGCTGTAGCACGGTGCCCTCACAGCGCAGGGTGCCGCTCGCGACGGTGACGGGACGCAGGAACTTCACGTTCAGATCCAGCGAGGTGTAGCCGACCCCGGCCGGCAGCGTGGTGTGCACCGCGCAGGCCGCCGCCGTGTCCAGCAGGGTGGAGATGACCCCGCCGTGCACGGTGCCGAGCGGGTTGTAGTGGAACTCCTGGGGGACCAGCTCGACGGCCACCCGGCCCTCGTCGGCCTCCATCCGGGACATGTCGACCAGGTGCATGATCGGCGGCGCCGCGAGCTCCCCGGCGATCATCGCGCGGAGCAGTTCCAGGCCGCTGCGCCGGCCGAGGTGCGCGACGTTGATGCCCGGGTCGGACCACGAGAAGGTACGGCTGCGCGCCGGGTCCTGCGTCTGTGTCATGGACCCAGCCTGGCAGCGCGTTGCTGAGTCTGTCAATCAGACCTAGCCTGGAGCGCATGAGGCCCGCGGCACTGGACTGGTCGATCGAGAACTGCACGATCGCCCGCGCGATGGAGGTCCTCGGCGAGCGGTGGACGCTGGTCGTCCTGCGCGAGGTCTTCAACGGCATCCGCCGCTTCGACGACATGCGCGTCCGCACCGGCATCCCCCGCCAGGTGCTCACCAACCGGCTGGCGATGCTGGTGGAGCGGGGCGTGCTGCGGCGCGAGCCCTACCGCGAGCCGGGCAGCCGGGTGCGTCACGAGTACCGGCTGACCGAGATGGGGCTCGACCTGTGGCCGGTGCTGGTCGCCGTCCTCGGCTGGGGCGACCGCTACCTGGCCGACCCGGCCGGCTCGCCGTTGACCGTCGCGCACCGCGACTGCGGCGCCGAGGTGCGCGTCGAGCTGCGCTGCGAGCGCGGCCACGAGGTGGCCCGGCCCCGCGACGTGGTGCCGCGCCCGGGGCCCGGGGCGCGCCGCCGCGTCGGGTGAGCACGCGCGACGACGCGCGGACGGTGGTCGCCGCCCGCGCGTCAGCTCCGGCGCGCTACCAGCCGAATCCGGCGGCGTACGAGACGCTCGCGAGGACCTGCTGCCCGCTGGTGTTCGGGTGGAAGTAGTCCCAGCTGGAGAGCTGGCCGAGGGTGAACGGGTAGCCGAACACGGCGTTGTCGTCGAAGTCGCAGTTCGGGCCGTACGCCGCGCAGGCCTGGGCGAGCTGGGTGTTGTAGTCGACCACCCGCTGGCGTACCCGGTTGCGCCGGTCGACGTCCGCCTGGGCGGTGGAGGTCGGGTTGGCGAGCATCGACTGGCAGATGCCGAACAGGGACCAGGCGCTGCGGGCGCTGCCGCTGTCCTTGCCGACGGACCAGAGCCGGTGGATGTCGGGCACGCTGATCACCTGCACCCGGGCGTTCGGCAGCCCCGTCTTGAGGCGGTTGAGCGCGGCGTCGATGTTGGCCCGGTAGGTGGCCACCGAGGTCATCCCCGCCTCCGTGCTCGTGCAGGCGTCGTTGGCGCCGATCAGCATCGTGACGTAGTCGACGCCCTGGCTGACGGCGGTGCCGGCCTGGCCGTACATGTCGGCGGACTTCGCGCCGCTGCGGGCGTCGTTGTAATTGCGGCCGTTGATGGCCGCGTTGGTCGCGCGGATGCGCAGGTAGTGACTGTTCACCATGGAGTAGTCGCCGGTGCTGAAGGACCGGGAGGCGCAGTCGCTGTACCAGCCGCAGGCGTTGAAGCCGCGGGTGATCGAGTCGCCGAGGCTGGCCATCGAGTTCGGGGGCGGGCCGGGGTCGGCGGCGGCCGGGGTGCCGGCCAGCAGGACGAGGGTGGTGAGCGCGGCGAGGGGGACGAGCAGCCGTCGGATGGACTTCATGATGGCCTCCGGGTCGCGGGTGCCGAGGGTGATGGTGCGGTGAACAGAGCGTATAGACAGACGTCTGTGTCCACAATGTTTCGGAATGGTGACGGCCGCAGCCGGGGCGAAAAGGACAAAGTCGGGTCTTGCCTACGATCTTAAATATGTGAATACTTCAGTCAGTCCGGCCGATTGCCCCAGATCGGCCGGCATGGTCCCGGCCCCCTCACCCCGACGGGGGCCAGTCGTCCCCTCCCTGGAGGTTGTTGCATGCGACCCACGAGGTCCTCGCTCCGTCGCGCCGCCACCCTCGCCGCGGCCGGAGCCCTGGTCGCCGGCTCGCTGATCGGCGCGCCCGCCCAGGCCGCACCCGCGTTCGCCTCTCCGGACGCCGCCGCCGGCCTGGCCGAGCGCCTCGGCGACCGGTCCGCCGGCACGTACGCCGACGCCAGCGGCAAGATGGTCGTCACCGTGACCGACGCGCTCGCCGCCCGGCAGGTCGCCGCCGCCGGCGCGACCCCGAAGATCGTCAAGCGCGGCGCCGGCGAGCTGGCCCGGGCCGCCGCGGAGCTGGACCGCTCCGCGAAGATCCCCGGCACCGCCTGGTGGACCGACCCGGCCACCAACCAGGTCGTCGTCTCCGTCGACAGCACCGTGACCGGCGCCAAGCTGGAGCGCGTCAAGGCCGCCGCCGCGCGGATGAACGGCGCGATCCGGATCGAGGCCGAGGCCGGTGTGCTGAGCACCCGGATCTCCGGCGGCCAGGCCATCTACGCCGGTGGCGGCGGTCGCTGCTCGCTGGGCTTCAACGTCCGCAGCGGCAGCACCTACTACTTCCTGACCGCCGGGCACTGCACCAACATCGCCTCCAGCTGGTACAGCAACTCCGCCCAGACCAGCCTGCTGGGCACCCGCACCGGCACCAGCTTCCCGGGCAACGACTACGGCATCGTGCGGCACAGCAACTCCGCCAACGCGGCCGGCAACGTCTACCTCTACAACGGCAGCTACCGCGACATCACCGCCGCCGGCAACGCGTACGTCGGCCAGTCGGTGCAGCGCTCCGGCAGCACCACCGGCCTGCGCGGCGGCTCGGTGACCGCGCTCAACGCCACGGTGAACTACGCCGAGGGCTCGGTCTCCGGCCTGATCCGCACCAACGTCTGCGCCGAGCCGGGCGACAGCGGCGGCTCGCTGTTCAGCGGCTCCACCGCCCTGGGCCTGACCTCCGGCGGCAGCGGCAACTGCAGCTGGGGCGGCACGACCTACTTCCAGCCGGTCACCGAGGCGCTGAGCCGCTACGGCGTCAGCATCTTCTGAGAGATCGCACGTCAGCGGGCCGCCGGGTGATCCGGCGGCCCGCTCGCGTGTGCCCGGCCCGGTTCGCCGGACTGGACCGGGCCGGCCGGGGTACGTTCCGGTCGGTGAACGCCCCCGCGACCTCGCCCGCCGACGTGGCCCCCTCCGCCTGGGCCCCGCTGCGGCTCGCCGCGTTCCGGAGCCTCTGGCTGGCGGTGCTGGCCAGCAACGTGGGCACCTGGATGCAGACGGTCGGCGCCCAGTGGCTGCTCGTCGACGAGGCCAACGCCTCCACGCTGGTGTCGCTCGTGCAGACCGCCAGCATGCTGCCCGTGCTGCTGCTCGCCCTGCCCGCCGGCGCGCTGGCCGACACCCTCGACCGCCGCCGCCTGCTGATCGGGGTGCAGTGCTTCCTGGCGGCCGTCGGCGTCCTGCTGACCGGCCTCACCGCCGCCGACCGGATGCCGCCGGCGCTGCTGCTCACCCTGACCTTCGCGCTCGGTGTCGGCCAGGCGCTGACCCTGCCGGCCTGGCAGGCGGTCATCCCCGAAATGGTGCCCCGGTCGCAGCTCGTCTCGGCCTCGGCGCTCGGGTCGATCAGCGTGAACCTGGCGCGCTCGGTCGGGCCGGCGGTGGCCGGTGTGCTGGTGGCCCGGGCCGGTGTCGCCACCGTCTTCGCCGTGAACGCGGTGTCGTTCGCCGTCTTCGCGCTGGCCCTGCTGCGCTGGCGGCCGGCACGGCCCGAGGGCGACGACATGCCGGAGCGGTTCACGGCGGCGCTGCGTGCCGGCGGCCGGTACGTGCGGCACTCGCCGGTGGTCCGCCGGATCCTGCTGCGGGCGGCGCTGTTCGTGGTGCCCGGCAGCGCCCTGTGGGCGCTGCTGCCCCTGGTCGCCAGCCGCCGCCTGCACCTCGGCGCGGGCGGGTACGGCGTGCTGCTGGCCGCCCTCGGCGTCGGTGCGGTGGCCGGTGCCCTCGTGCTGTCCCGGATCCGGCAGTCGCTCACCACCAGCCGGTTGCTGCTGCTGGCCGGGCTGGTCTACGCCGCCGTCCTGGCGGTGCTCGCCCTGGCACCGGGGCCGGTGCCGGTCACCCTGGCCCTGGTGCCCGCCGGGATGGCCTGGATGACCGTGCTGTCCAGCGTCAACGCGGCGATGCAGCTCTTCCTGCCCGGCTGGGTACGCGCCCGCGGGCTCTCGGTCTACCAGATGGTCTTCGCCGGCGGGCAGGCGCTCGGGGCGGTCGCCTGGGGCGCGCTCGGCGAGGTGACCGACCTCGTGGTCGCGCTCGCCGTGGCCGCCGGGATGATGGCGGCCGGCGCGGCGACCGTGCCGCTCTGGCCGCTGCGCGACACCCGGGGCGTCGACCGCGACCCGGCGGTGTGGTGGCCGGAGCCGCACCTGACGCTGCCCGCCGATCCGCGTAGCGGGCCGGTGCTGGTGACCGTCTCCTACACGGTGCCGCCCGAGCGGCAGGCGGAGTTCGTCGAGGCGATGCGGCTGGTCGGGCGGTCGCGGCGGCGTACCGGGGCGATGCGCTGGGGGTTGTACCGCACGGGGGAGCGGGAGCACGGCTTCGTCGAGGTCTACCAGGTGCCGTCCTGGGAGGAGCACCTGCGCCAGCACGGCGGGCGGCTCACCGGCGCCGACCGAGGGGCGGAGGAACGCGCCCGGGCGCTCACCGTCGGGGAGATCGTGGTGAACCACCTGCTCCCCGCCGACCCGCGCGACTGACCGGTCGCGGGACCAGCCGGCCCGCCGCTCCCGTCAGCGGCTGAGGCCGGCGTCGGCGAGGACGGCGACGCCCCCGCCGAAGTCGCACTCCACGGTCAGCGTCAGCAGGTCGCCCCCCTCCACGGAGAAGGACAGCGGCTGCGCCGGTCGGGACATCGTCGTCGTCCGGCCCGGCCGGGGCTGTCGGGTCAGGGTGTCGTCGGGCTCCCGGACGGTCACCACGGCGCTGATCCGCACGGCCGACTCCGGGTCCTCAGCCGGCGGGTACCAGGCCCGGAAGCTGGCGGAGAAGTCCAGGTAGCGACGCTTGAGCGGGTAGCTGACCGACCGGCTCCGGTCCTCGCCGTCGTTCGTCGGGCAGGAGAGCACGACCGGATGCGGCAGGTCGGAGCGACCGGTCAGCGCGCGCGGCAACGGTTGCAGGTACGGCCCGCCGGTCTCGGGCGTCAGCGTGTCGAGGTGCGTCCGGCCGGCGGCACCGGTGGGGGCCGCGGAGGTGGTGGCGACGGGTGGCGCGGCGGCGGCACCGGTCGTGGCCCGGCTGGGGGTGGGCGGTGGCGTGGCCGCCGGCGACTGGTCCTGCCGAGGCCACTGCCAGGCGAGCACGGCGACGAGCAGGCTGGCCAGACCGATCGCGGCGCCGATCTTCTCGCCGGGGGTCAACCCCCGCCGGCGGCGGGCGGGATCCGTGCCGGTCACCGGCTCGGTCATGGGGGTCTCACCTGCACAAGATCGATGGGGGTGGTTCATTATCCCGGCTCGCCCGTGACGAGGTGATCCCGTTGGGTGACGGGTTAGCGACAGCGATCTTGACAACATTCTGCGATAAATGCGCCCCCGTGTCCGGCCGACGGCCGTTCCGACGTGAGGAGCCACGACATGACCTCCGACCAGCAGGGCGCCCCGGCGCCACCGTCCTCCGGCCCGGGCGGTCCGGCAGCGCCGAAGTCGCGCGGCGGCAGCCGCTGGCCCCTGGTCGCGGCCGGCGCGGCCGGGCTGGCCCTCGTCCTGGGGCTGCTGGCCACGGCGCTGTCGCTACGGGCGCTCGACCAGGCCAACGACGCCCGGGACATCGCCCGGGCGGCCGGCGCGGGGCGGCCCCTCGCCCCGACGCCGGGCCCGGGCGAGCCGACGGACGCGCCGACCGCGCCGGCCCCGGAACCCAGCGGGGCCGAGCAGACGCCCGGGACTCCGCAACCCTCGCTCAACCAGCAGACCCGCTACACCGACAAGTACGTCGACCAGCGCCTCAACCTGCGGGCCGCCTGCGACAGTTCGGTGGACATCGACCTCGACAAGCCCGAGGTGCGGGTCAGCGACGGCGAGGAGGTCCGGTTCACCGCCCGCTGTGGGGGCAACTCTTCGTACTTCAACCTCACCAGGAGTACGGACGGCACCCAGGTCGACAGTGCGTCGCTCGGCGCCGCCGACTGCAACGACCGGATTGAGAAGGGCGCCATCGGCCCGGACATCAACGTCCCTGCCCGCAAGGGCGTGGCGATCTGCGTCAGGACCTCCCTGCCGGACGCGCAGGAGCGCGGCGACACCTGGAAGATGGCGCTGCTGCACGTCACCGACGTGAACGACGACGGCACGGTGGTGGTGACCGTGCGGGCCTGGGACATCCCGCTGTAGGGCGGGAACGCAGCCGCGTCGGCGGTGGCCGTCCCCGCCTTCCTCACCCCGCAACCGGGCTCCGGGGGAGGCTGACAGAATGCCAGGGGTAACGGTGTACCGCAGATGAGGAGACGCGAGTCGTGATCCGTACCCATGACGCCGGCAGCCTGCGCGCGACGGACGCCGGCACCACGGTGACGCTCGCCGGCTGGGTGGCCCGCCGGCGCGACCACGGCGGCGTGATCTTCGTGGACCTGCGCGACGGCTCCGGCGTGGTCCAGGTGGTGTTCCGCGAGGAGGACGCGCACGCGCTGCGCAACGAGTTCTGCGTCCGGGTCACCGGCGAGGTGACCCGCCGGCCCGAGGGCAACGAGAACCCGGAGCTGCCGACCGGCGAGATCGAGGTGACCGCCGCCGAGCTGGAGGTGCTCTCCGAGGCGGCGCCGCTGCCGCTGCCGGTGGACGACCAGGTGGAGGCCGGCGACGACATCCGGCTGCGTTACCGCTACCTCGACCTGCGCCGCAGCGGCCCGGCGAAGGCGATGCGGCTGCGCTCGCGCGCCAACCAGCTCGCCCGCGCGGTGCTGCACGAGCGGGACTTCCTGGAGATCGAGACCCCGACGCTGACCCGGTCCACCCCGGAGGGTGCTCGCGACTTCCTGGTGCCGGTGCGCCTCCAGCCCGGCAGCTGGTACGCGCTGCCGCAGTCGCCGCAGCTGTTCAAGCAGCTGTTGATGGTCGGCGGCATGGAGCGCTACTACCAGATCGCCCGCTGCTATCGGGACGAGGACTTCCGCGCCGACCGGCAGCCGGAGTTCACCCAGCTCGACATCGAGATGTCGTTCGTCACCGAGGACGACGTGATCGACCTCGGCGAGGCGATCGTCTCGGCGCTCTGGAAGGACCTGGCCGGCCACGAGATCTCCCGGCCGATCCCGCGCATCACCTGGCACGACGCGATGGCCCGGTACGGCTCCGACAAGCCGGACCTGCGCTACGGCGTCGAGCTGACCGAGCTGACCGACTACCTGCGCGGCACCGAGTTCCGGGTCTTCGCCGGGGCCATCGACGCGGGCGGCTACGTCGGCGCCGTCGTCATGCCGGGCGGGGCGGCCCAGAGCCGCAAGGAGCTGGACGGCTGGCAGGACTGGGCCAAGGCGCGCGGCGCGCGCGGCCTCGCGTACGTGGTGCTCGACGCGGAGACCGGCGAGGCGCGCGGGCCGGTGGCGAAGAACCTCTCCGCCGAGCACCTGGGCGGGCTGGCCGACGCGGTCGGCGCCAAGCCGGGCGACGCGGTGTTCTTCGCCGCCAGCGCCAACACCCGGGAGGCGCAGGAGCTGCTCGGCGCGGCCCGGATCGAGATCGCCAAGCGGGCCGGCCTGGTCGACGAGAGCGCCTGGGCGTTCTGCTGGGTGGTCGACGCGCCGATGTTCGAGCGCACGGACGAGGGCGGCTGGACGGCCGTGCACCACCCGTTCACCTCGCCGAACGCCGAGTGGGTCGACCGGTTCGAGGAGGCGCCGGACCGGGCGCTGGCCTACGCGTACGACATCGTCTGCAACGGCAACGAGATCGGCGGCGGCTCGATCCGTATCCACCGGGGCGACGTGCAGCAGCGCGTCTTCGACCTGCTCGGCATCACCCCCGAGGAGGCGCAGGACAAGTTCGGCTTCCTGCTGGAGGCGTTCAAGTACGGCGCCCCGCCGCACGGCGGCATCGCCTTCGGCTGGGACCGGGTCTGCATGCTGCTCGCCGGCGCGGACTCGATCCGCGAGGTGATCGCCTTCCCGAAGACCCGGGGCGGCTTCGACCCGCTGACCGGCGCGCCGACGCCGATCACCGCGCAGCAGCGCACCGAGGCCGGCATCGACGCCAAGCCGAAGCCGCCGGCGGCGGCGCACACCGGCACGGCCGGCCCGGCCGCCCCGGTCGCCGACCCGACCTGATCGCGGACACCTGACGATCGCGGGTTCGTGTCGTTCCGTGACGGGCGCGAACCCGTGATCGCCGGCTGAAGGGGGGCGGCGTGACGCTGCTCGTGGTGGGGGCCAGCGGGTACCTCGGCGGTGAGGTCTGCCGGCAGGCGGTCGCGGCGGGGGAACGGGTGGTCGGGACGTACCACTCGGGCGGGGTCGAGGTGCCCGGCGTCGAGGCGCACCGCCTGGATGTGACGGACCGGTCCGCCGTGCGCGAGCTGGTCGCCCGGGTCCGCCCCGACGCCGTGGTCAGCACCCCCTACCGGTACGCCGAGTGGACGGTGACCGCCGACGGGGCGGCGCACGTCGCGTACGCGGCCGCCGAGGCGGGGGCGCGGCTGGTGCACCTGTCCAGCGACGCGCTGCACGCCGGCCGCCCCGAGCCGTACGCCGACGACGAGCCGCCCAGCCCGGTCTTCCCGTACGGGGCGGCGAAGGCGGCGGCCGAGACCGCGGTGCGGGCGATCGACCCGGGCGCGGCGCTGGTGCGTACCTCCCTGATCGTCGGCGACGAGCGGAGCAAGCAGATCCGGCTCTGCCTCGACGCCCTCGCCGGGCGGGCCGCCCTGTTCACCGACGAGGTCCGCTGCCCGGTCGACGTGGCCGACCTGGCCGCCGCCGTGCTCGACCTGGTCGACAGCCGGTACGCGGGCCCGCTCAACGTGGCCGGCCCGGACGCGGTCAGCCGGGCGGAGATGGGCCTGCTGGTGGCGGCGCGGTTCGGCCTCGACCCGGCCGGGCTGAAGACCACGACCAGCGCCTCCTCGGGCCTCGTCCGCCCCGCCGAGGTGCGCCTCGACTCGTCCCGCGCCGCCGCCCTGCTGCCGACCCGGCTGCGTGGGATCGGCGAAATCCTCGCCCCCTGAGCCCTCGGGCCCGCCCTGTCGGATGCTGCACACTTTCTATGCACAAGTCTTGTGCATAGAAAGTGTGCACAGATATCGTGCAGCCATGGGAGACGACGGGAAGCCGGCGCCGCGCAGCGTGCGCCTCGACCACCGGCAGGTGCGCGTGCTGGCGCACCCGCTGCGACTGCGCCTGCTCGGGGCGCTGCGGGTGAAGGGGCCGGCGACGGCGACCACCCTCGCCGAGCTGCTGAACACGAACACCGGTGCCACCAGCTACCACCTGCGCCAGCTCGCCGAGGTCGGGCTCGTTGTCGAGGACCCGGACCGGGGGACGGGCCGGCAGCGTTGGTGGCGGGCCGCGCACGACCTCACCAGCTGGGAGACCAGCGACTTCGACGACGACCCGGACGCCCGCGCCGCGATCGAGTGGATCCAGGGCGACCAGGTGCGCCTCCTGGCCGAGCACGCCGAGCAGTGGTTCGCCACCCAGCACGAGTGGTCGCCGGCCTGGCGGGACGCCCTCGGCATGGGCGACGTCTTCATGACCATCCCGCCCGACCGGCTCAAGGCGCTCGAGGCCGAACTGTGGCAGGTCCTCGAACGCTACCGGCACGAAGCCGACGCCGAGCCGGCCGCGCCCGACGCCGAGTCGGTGCAGATCTTTCTCGCCGCGTACCCGCTGCTTCGGGAGATGCGATGACAGCGCTGTCCGTACGCCAGGTCCGGTTCCGCTACCTCACCCTCTACGGCCTGCGCTGGCTGCCCGGCGGCCTGCTCATCCCCGTCATGATCCTGCTGATGCAGGAGCGCGGCCTGTCGCTGTCCCAGATCGGCCTGGTGGCCACCGCCCAGGGGCTGGTGGTGCTGGCGCTGGAGCTGCCGACCGGTGGCCTCGCCGACGCCCTCGGCCGCAAGCCGGTGCTCGTCGCCGCCTGGGCGACCTGCCTGGTCTCGCTGGCCGTCTTCGCGGTGGCCGACTCGTTCTGGCTCTTCTTCGTCTCGTGGGCGTTGCAGGGCGTCTACCGGGCGCTGGACAGCGGCCCCCTGGAGTCCTGGTACGTCGATGCCACCCTGGCCGCCGATCCGGACGCCGAGTACGAGCGCGGCCTCGGCCTTGCCGGCACCGTCATCGGCCTCGCCATCGGCGCCGGCGCGCTGCTCAGCGGCGGGCTGGTCGCGCTCGGCCCGGTCGGGCCGGTCAGCGCGCTGACCCTGCCGGTGCTCGTCGCCATCGTGCTGCAGGCGATCGCCCTGGTCGCCATGCTGGTGCTGATGGTCGAGACCCGGCCGGCCCGCAGCGCCCGGGCGCTGCGCGCCTCGGTCGTCGAGGCGCCGCGGATGGTCGGGCAGGCGTTCGGGTTGCTGCGCCGCTCCCGGGTGCTGCTCGCCCTGGTCGCGGTCGAGCTGTTCTGGGGCTTCGGCATGGTCACCTTCGAGTCGCTGCTGCCCATCCGGCTCGCCGAGGTCGTCGGCGACGCCGACCGGGCCGCCGCGCTGCTCGGCCCGGCCAGCTCTGTGGCCTGGCTGGCGAACGCGGCCGGTGCCGCGCTGACCCCGCTGCTGCTGCGCTGGCTGGGCGCCGCACCCGCCGCCGGGCTGCTGAGGATCCTCCAGGGCGTGACGGTGGTCGGCATGGGTCTGTTCGCCGGCCCGGTTGGCGTGCTCGTCGCCTACCTCGCCTGCTACGCCGTTCACGGCGCGTCGAACCCGCTGCACATGGGGCTGCTGCATCGTCAGGTCGACGGGCCGTACCGGACCAGCGTGCTCTCGCTGAACTCGATGATGGCCCAGCCGGCGGGGGCGCTCGGCGGGGTGGTGCTCATGATGCTGGCCGAGGCCACCAGCATCAGCACCGCCATGTTCGTCGGCGCCGTGGTGCTGGCCGTCGCCGCCCCGCTCTACCTGCCCGCCTGGCGCGCCGGCCGCCGCACGCCGGCCGGCCCCGACCCCGTGCCCGCGTCGGAGGCCGTTCCCGCGTCCGGCCCGCTCCCGGCTCCGGAGGCCGTTGCCGCCCCCGGCCCGGTCCCCGCTCCGGGCGCCGGACCCGCGTCGGGGACGGGTCCCACCGAGCGTGTGAGCGGGCGGTCGGAGGTGGACGCAGCGTCCGCTCCGGCGCAGGGCGGCTGAGCGACCGGCGCGCCGGCCGGGCCCCGGGAGAGGGGCCCGCCGGCGCGCTCAGGCCAGGTGCACCGAGCTGCGGGGCAGGGTGGCGGTGAAGCCGAGCCGCCGGTAGAGCCGGATCGCGCCGACGTTCACGGTGTAGACGCCGAGCGCCACGGTGTCGTGGCGGGCGAACAGCGCCCGGGTCATCCCGGCGGTCAGCGCCGCGCCCAGCCCCCGGCCGCGCCGGTCGGGGGCGACGGTCAGGCCGGCGAGGAAGCCGACGTCGCCCCGGCTGCGGTCCGCCCCGCAGGCGACGATCCGGTCGCCGTCGCGGATGCCGTACCAGGCGACGATCCGGGGGTCGCCCGGGCGCGAGGTGGTGGTCGGGTACGACTCGTCGATCAGCGCGGTCAGCGCCGGGTGGTCGGCCTCGGTGAGCCGGACCACCCGCTCCTCCTCCGGTTGGCGCGGGGGCGCGGCGACGGTCCAGAGGAAGTCCCACTCGTCGTGCCGGGCCACGGCCAGCCGGCCGGCCAGCGCCGTCGGGTCGAGCCGCGGCAGGTGCAGCCACTGGCCGGGCCGGAGCACGCCCCGCGCGACGAGGTCGGCGAAGACGTCGACCGCCGGCCCGGGCGCGCCGATCGCACCGCCGGCCGGGCCGTGCTCCGCCGGGAGCAGCCAACCCACCGCGTCGTCGCGCCGCCAGCCGCGCGGCTGCTCGCCGAGCCAGAGCGAGTGCCGGGCGTACGGGTGGTGGTCGGCAGCCGCCAGGATGGCGTCCCGCCCCTCCAGGACCTGGTCGGCGATGATCATGTCGCCAGCCTAGAACGCGCGCCGTGCTCCCGGCGGCGGACCCGTCCCCGTCGGCGGATCCGCTCCCGTCGGCGGACCCCGGACGGCACCAGAACCGGGGCGGTCCACCGTGGAGATTGGCGAGCGGACCGATTGGGTACATCCCGCGCCGACCCACTGGGAACCCCCACCGGAGGAACGACATGCTCGCCATTCTCGCGGCGATCGTTTTCGGCTTCGCCCTGCTGCTCGACCTCTTCGACACCAACCTCGGTGCGCCGGACCTGCTGAACCCGTCCACCCTGCTGATGCTGGGCCTGCTGCTGCTCTCCCTCTACCTCGCCGGGATCGGCAGCGCCCCGCGCGGCGGGGGCGGCGGCCGGTGGTACCGGGGCCGGCGCCCGGGCCGGGGCTGACCGTAAACGATCATCAGCGGTCCCGCCCGACGGCGCGCTTCCGGCGTCGTCGGTCGGGACCGGTACTGTTCTCGTGATGGAGTCCGACGCACTCTTCTCCTTCGGTGAGCCCGCCGGAGCGCCCCCCGCGCCCGCGGGTTCCGTCGGTGTGGACGGCTTCACGGCGGTGGGGGAGGATTCGCCCCTGCCGGTCCGGATGCGCCCGCGCAGCATCGACGAGCTCGTCGGGCAGGATCACCTGCTCGCGCCGGGCGCCCCGCTGCGCCAGTTGGTCTCCGCCAGCGCGCCGATGTCGGTCATCCTGTGGGGGCCGCCGGGCAGCGGCAAGACGACCATCGCGCACCTGGTGGCCCGCGCCACCGACCGCCGCTTCGTCGCCATGTCGGCGCTCACCGCCGGAGTGAAGGACGTGCGCGCGGTGATCGAGACCGCCCGCCGGCAGCGCCGCTCCGGCGGCCCGCAGACCGTGCTCTTCATCGACGAGGTGCACCGGTTCAGCAAGACCCAGCAGGATTCACTGCTCGCCGCCGTCGAGGACCGCACCGTCACCCTGCTGGCGGCGACCACCGAGAACCCGTACTTCTCCGTGATCTCACCCCTGCTGTCGCGGTGCGTGCTGCTCACCCTCCAACCGTTGGACGACGCGGCGGTGCGCGGCCTGCTGCGCCGCGCGGTCGCCGACGAGCGCGGGCTCGGCGGCGCGCTGACCCTGGAGACCGAGGCCGAGGACCACCTCGTCCGCCTCGCGGCCGGTGACGTGCGCAAGGCGCTCACGGCGCTGGAGGCGGCGGCGGCCTCCGCCACCGCGCTCGGCGCCGGGCGGATCGACCTGGCCACCGCCGAGCAGGCGGTCGACGTGGCGGCGGTGCGCTACGATCGCGCCGGCGACGCCCACTACGACGTGACCAGCGCCTTCATCAAGAGCATGCGCGGCTCGGACGTGGACGCGGCGCTGCACTGGCTGGCCCGGATGCTGGTCGCCGGCGAGGACGCCCGGTTCATCGCCCGCCGCCTGGTCATCTTCGCCAGCGAGGACGTCGGCATGGCCGACCCGACCGCGCTGAGCGTCGCCACCGCCACCGCCCACGCGGTGGAGTACGTCGGGCTGCCCGAGGCGCAGCTCAACCTCGCCCAGGCGGTGATCCACCTGGCCACCGCCCCGAAGTCGAACTCGGCCACCGCCGCGATCGGCGCGGCGATCGCCGACGTGCGGGCCGGCCGAGGCGGGCCGGTGCCCCGCGGGCTGCGCGACGCGCACTACGCCGGCGCCAAGGGGCTGGGCCACGGCACCGGCTACCGCTACCCGCACGACGACCAGCGCGGCGTGGTCACCCAGCAGTACGTCCCCGACGACCTTGTCGGTGCCGACTACTACCGGCCGAGCCAGCACGGCGCGGAGCGGGCCGTGGCCACCCGGCTGCCGCTGCTGCGCCGCATCGTGCGGGGGCTGCCGGCCCCGGCCACGCCCCCGGAGGCACCGGTGGGGGTGGCGAGCGGATCGGCGGGCAACGGCCGCCGATCGGCGGACACGGGCGGCGCCGGCGCGGCGCGAGAGGGCGGCAGTGACGCCGCAGGAGAGGGTCAGCAGTGAGATCGCGTGGTTCGGAGCGACCGGAGGACGGCCCGGACGAGCGGCGCGACTCCCGCGCCAAGGGTCGCCGCTGGGGGCGGGGCAAGGCCGAGGCCGAGCCCGAGGAGCCCATCAGCGGCGAGGAGTTCGGCTGGATCGACGACCTGCGCTCGGCCAAGCAGCAGCGCACCGAGCTGGGGCCGGGCGGGGCGGAGCCGACCCCGCCCCCGGGCGCCCCGACGCCTCCCGACCCTTCCGGGCCGCCCCACCGTGGCCCCGGCCAGCGCGTTGGCCGACGAGCTCGGCGTCAGCCGGCGCAACCTCGAGCTCCGGTTCCAGCGACAGATCGGTCTGTCCCCCGGAACTGTCACCAGGA
>NZ_JBFAAF010000098.1:0-20872 GCF_040639595.1 Micromonospora sp. NPDC023814 | reverse complement strand
GTGCTCGACGCGGCCAGGGCCCGGCGGGAGGCGGCGGCGCGCACGCGCCGGCGTGCCCCCGGCGGTGGCGCGGGCGGCGACGGCGACGGCGGCCCGCAGCGTCGCCTGCGCGGCTACTCGGGCCCGGGGCCGGACCCGCGGGACCCGCAGCCCCTCGGCGCGGTGCTCAACCGGCTGGTGAAGGCGCGCGGCTGGCAGCAGCCGGCGGCGGAGGCGACCGTGTTCGGCGCCTGGGAGCGGGTGGTGGGCCCGGAGGTGGCCCAGCACAGCCGGCCGGTCAAGCTGGAGGACGGCGAGCTGACCGTGGAGGCCCGGTCGACCGCCTGGGCCACCCAGCTTCGGCTGCTGGCCGGCTCGCTGCTTCAGCAGATCGCCCGCGAGGTCGGCCACAACGTGGTGCGCAAGCTGCACATCCACGGCCCCGCCGCGCCCTCCTGGTCGAAGGGCCCCCGCCGGGTACGCGGACGCGGCCCCCGGGACACCTACGGCTGACGGTCGGGTGACCGCCACGGCTGACGGTCAGTGACCGCCGCGCCGGGCCTCCCGCTCGGCGCGCTTGCGCTCCCGCTGCTCGCGGCTCCACTGCTTGCGGCGCTCCAGGTCCTGCTTCCAGGCCTCCCGGGCCTCGTTGGAGCCACCCTGCACGGCGCCCTGCACCTCCGGCGGGCCGGCCCAGCGCCGGAAGGCCCACGCCATCAGCCAGCCACCCTCGCCAGAGCCCTTCGGAGCCGGCTTCTCGTCGCTCATCGACTGACCCTTCCGTTAGCGCGCAAATAATTAGTACCCCAACCATTGGTACGATACCAACGACGACGAGGAGGTCCAGCCCGTGCCCGACGATTTCGACGGGAATCCCCTGGCGCTGGAGCAGCAGGTGTGCTTCGCGCTCTCCGTCGCCGCGCGCGGCGTGGTTGCGGTCTACCGGCCGCTGTTGGAGCCGATGGGGCTGACCCACCCGCAATATCTGGTGATGCTCGCCCTGTGGCAGTACGCGCCACTGTCCGTACGCGACCTCAGCCGCCTGTTGCAGCTCGACCCGGGCACGCTGTCGCCCCTGCTCAAGCGCCTGGAGGCGAATGGCTACGTCCGGCGGGAGCGCGATCCCGCCGACGAGCGCAGCCTCGCGGTGACGCTGACCCCGGCCGGCGAGGCCCTGCGGGAGCGCGCGGAGCAGATCCCGCCCGCGATCGTCGAGCGGCTGGGCCTGCCGATCGCGGACCTGCGTCACCTGCACACCGTGCTGACCCGGGTCATCGTCGCCGCCAACCGCGCCGGCGCCGCGGCCCCGCCCGACCCGCGTGGGTCGGGCGGGGCGCCGGGTCAGGCGTCGGCGTAGACGGCGAAGCCGCGGTCGGCGCAGCGCCGGTAGAAGGCGGCCAGCACGCTCAGCTCGGCACAGGTGAAGTTCCACTGCGGCGGCGCGCCGCTCTCGTCACGCAGCGCGTCCAGCCGGCTGTCGAGCCAGCGCAACTGCTGCTCGGCCAGCCGCCCGTCGGCGAGCAGCGACCGCAGCACCTGGCTCACCGAGTCGAAGGTCACCGCCTCGCCGTGCGGGCGGTGGCCCGCCACGAACCGCTCGATGCCGCCGGCGATCCAGGCGCAGCCGTCCGGGTCGATCACCGGGTCCTCGTCCTCGGCGGCGGCGTCGGTGGCGTAGAGCACACCTTCGAGCCCGAGCAGCAGGTCCACCAGCTCGGTGTACGCGGTGGCCCGGACGGTGCCGGTCTTGGCGATCAGCTCGGCGAGCGCCGCGGTCGGCGCGGAGATGCGCGGCATGTCGACGATGTCGCCGAAGTCGACGAACTCCGCCGGCGCGACCGGGTCGTAGAAGCGGCCGGTCCGCGGCCACTGCACCGCGACGTTGTCCAGCCCCATCTGGTGTCACCTCTTAATGAGCGTGTGTCGGTTCGATCGGGTCGATCGTCCGGTTCCGGCCGGAAAAGATCAAGGCCGGGCCGTCGGCGCGGCGGGGCGCGTCTCTCCTGCCCGCCGGCCGACACCGATCGTCGGCCGGCCGCGCCCCCGATCGGGCCCTGGCGTGTAGGGGGAGTCGAGGGCGGCGCGGTTCGGCCGGCTACGTCGGTCTGAGACGCCTCGCAGGGGTGCCGAGTGGTGGTTCTGTCGCTGCCGCACAGTAAGATTGACCCCGAGACGAAGACCCGGTGCGGAGCGACGAGACACGGGCCCGGTGCGGGGCCCGCGATCATTCTCCATGCCGGGTCGAGCCGATCGCGATCCGCGGGCAACCGCGGCGACCGGCACGTTCGACCCGTACCCCGGAATTGTCCCCGGTGCCGGTCCGCGTGCCGACGTCGCGTCCTGTCCGCCGAACCCGCGCCCGACGCGCCACCAGGCGCACACGGCGCGAGAAAGTGGCCGAGGGTGGCAGCGCAGGACAAGCAGGAGTACGGCGCAGAGTCGATCACCGTTCTCGAGGGTCTGGAGGCGGTCCGCAAGCGGCCCGGTATGTACATCGGGTCGACCGGCGAGCGTGGTCTGCACCACCTGGTGTGGGAGGTCGTCGACAACGCGGTGGACGAGGCGCTGGCCGGGCACTGCGACACCATCGACGTGGTGCTGCTCGCCGACGGCGGGGTCCGGGTCACCGACAACGGCCGGGGCTTCCCGGTGGACCTGCACCCGAAGCTGAAGAAGCCGGGTGTCGAGGTGGCGCTGACGGTGCTGCACGCGGGCGGCAAGTTCGACGGCAAGGCGTACGCGGTCTCCGGCGGCCTGCACGGCGTGGGCGTCTCCGTGGTGAACGCCCTCTCCACGAAGATGGCGGTGGAGATCCACAAGTCCGGCTTCGTCTGGCGGCAGCAGTACCACAACTCCAAGCCGACCCCGCTGGAGAAGGGCGAGACGACGGACCGGACGGGCTCCGCGGTCGCCTTCTGGCCCGACGCGGACGTGTTCGAGACGGTCGACTTCGACTTCCAGACCATCTACCGGCGGCTCCAGGAGATGGCCTTCCTCACCCGCGGCCTCACCATCCACCTGCTCGACGAGCGGGTTCCGGAGGGCGAGGAAGGCAAGATCCGCGAGGTCACCTTCCAATACGAGGGCGGCATCGCGGACTTCGTCCGGCACCTCAACGCCTCGAAGAACCCGATCCACCGGACGGTGGTCGAGTTCGGCGCCGAGGAGGAGGGCATGTCGGTCGAGATCGCCATGCAGTGGAACGAGTCGTACGGCGAGTCGGTCTACACCTTCGCCAACAACATCAACACCCACGAGGGCGGCACCCACGAGGAGGGCTTCCGGGCCGCGCTGACCAGCGTCGTCAACCGGTACGGCGCGGAGAAGAAGCTGCTCAAGGGCGACGAGAAGCTCTCCGGCGAGGACATCCGCGAGGGCCTGGCCGCGATCATCTCGGTCAAGCTCACCAACCCCCAGTTCGAGGGCCAGACCAAGACCAAGCTCGGCAACACCCCGGTGAAGAGCTTCGTGCAGCGGGTCTGCAACGAGTGGCTGGTGGACTGGTTCGACCGGAACCCGGCCGAGGCGAAGATCATCATCCAGAAGGCGTCCCAGGCCGCCCGGGCCCGGATCGCCGCCCAGCAGGCGCGCAAGCTGGCCCGGCGCAAGTCGCTGCTGGAGTCCGGCTCGATGCCCGGCAAGCTGGCCGACTGCCAGTCCACCGATCCGCGCGAGTCCGAGGTCTTCATCGTCGAGGGTGACTCGGCCGGCGGCTCGGCCAAGCAGGGCCGCGACCCGCGGACCCAGGCGATCCTGCCGATCCGCGGCAAGATCCTCAACGTGGAGAAGGCCCGGATCGACCGGGTGCTGAAGAACAACGAGGTCCAGGCGCTGATCACCGCGCTGGGCACCGGCATCCACGACGACTTCGACATCGAGAAGCTGCGCTACCACAAGATCGTGCTGATGGCCGACGCGGACGTCGACGGCCAGCACATCCAGACGCTGCTGCTCACCCTGCTCTTCCGTTTCATGCGCCCGCTGGTCGAGCTGGGGCACGTCTACCTGGCCGCCCCGCCGCTCTACAAGATCAAGTGGAACAAGCGGGGCGACGACGCGCAGTACGCGTACTCGGACCGGGAACGGGACGGGCTGATCGCGCTGCGCCAGCAGAAGAAGCCGAACGCGAAGCCGGACGACATCCAGCGGTTCAAGGGTCTCGGCGAGATGAACTACCCGGAACTGTGGGAGACCACGATGAACCCCGCGACGCGTACGCTGCGTCAGGTCACGCTCGACGACGCGGCAACCGCCGACGAGTTGTTCAGCGTGCTGATGGGTGAGGACGTCGAGGCGCGCCGCTCGTTCATCCAGCGCAACGCCAAGGACGTCCGGTTCCTGGACATCTGACGGGGCTCGGCGGGCCGACCGGTCATCCACCGGTCGGCCCGGCGATCCACAGAGTTATCCACAGCATGGCCGGTTTCCACAGCCGTTATCCACAGCACGAAAACGACTCTGAGTCTGATAAGGGTTAACAGTGACCGATATCCCCGAGTCCACACCGAGCGAGCCCGAGGTTCCCGAGACGGTCGGCGCCGTCGTCGCGCACGACCGCATCGAACCGGTCGGGCTCGAGGTGGAGATGCAGCGCTCCTACCTCGACTACGCGATGAGCGTCATCGTCGGGCGGGCGTTGCCGGACGTCCGGGACGGGCTCAAGCCGGTCCACCGCAAGATCCTCTACGCCATGTTCGACTCCGGCTACCGCCCGGACCGCGGCTACGTGAAGTGCTCCCGCGTCGTCGGCGACGTGATGGGTCAGTTCCACCCGCACGGCGACTCGGCGATCTACGACGCCCTGGTCCGGATGGCGCAGCCCTGGTCGCTGCGCTATCCGCTGGTCGACGGCAACGGCAACTTCGGCTCGCCCGGCAACGACCCGGCCGCCGCCATGCGTTACACCGAGTGCAAGCTCGACCCGCTGGCGATGGAGATGTTGCGGGACATCGACGAGGACACCGTCGACCTGCAGGACAACTACGACGGCCGGGCCAAGGAGCCCACCATCCTGCCGTCGCGGATCCCCAACCTGCTGGTCAACGGCTCCGAGGGCATCGCGGTCGGCATGGCCACCAAGATCCCGCCGCACAACCTGCGTGAGATCGGCGCGGCGGTGCAGTGGTGCCTGGAGCACCCGGACGAGGACGAGGCCACGACCCTCGACGCGCTGCTGGACATCGTCAAGGGCCCGGACTTCCCCACCCACGGCCTCATCGTCGGCACCCAGGCGATCCAGGACGCCTACCGCACCGGGCGGGGCTCGATCCGGATGCGCGCCGTGGTGGAGGTCGAGGAGGACAAGCGCGGTCGTCCCTGCCTGGTGGTCAGCGAGCTGCCCTACCAGGTCAACCCGGACAACCTCGCCGAGCGGATCGCCGAGCTGATCAAGGAGGGCAAGCTCGCCGGCATCGCCGACATCCGCGACGAGTCCTCCGGGCGTACGGGCATGCGGATCGTGCTCGTGCTCAAGCGCGACGCCGTCGCCAAGGTGGTGCTGAACAACCTCTACAAGCACACCCAGCTCCAAGAGACCTTCGGCGCCAACATGCTGGCGCTGGTCGACGGTGTGCCGCGCACGCTCAACCTCGCCCAGTTCATCCGCTACTACGTCGACCACCAGATCGACGTGATCCGCCGGCGGACGGCGTTCCGGCTGCGCAAGGCCGAGGAGCGGGCGCACATCCTGCGCGGCCTGTCCAAGGCGCTGGACGCCCTCGACGAGGTGATCGCCCTGATCCGGCGCTCGCCCACGGTGGAGGACGCCCGACAGGGCCTGATCCGGCTGCTGGAGATCGACGAGATCCAGGCGACCGCGATCCTGGACATGCAGCTGCGCCGGCTCGCCGCGCTGGAACGCCAGCGGATCCTGGACGACCTGGCCAAGCTGGAGCTGGAGATCGCCGACCTCAAGGACATCCTCGCCAAGCCCGAGCGGCAGCGGAAGATCGTCTCCGAGGAGCTCGGCGAGATCGTCGCCAAGTGGGGCGACGACCGGCGGACGAAGATCGTGCCGTTCGAGGGCGAGGTCTCGATGGAGGACCTCATCGCCCGCGAGGACGTGGTCGTCACCATCACCCGCACCGGCTACGCCAAGCGGACCAAGGTCGACCTCTACCGCTCCCAGCGGCGCGGCGGCAAGGGCGTCAGCGGGGCGACGTTGCGGCAGGACGACATCGTCAGCCACTTCTTCGTATGCTCGACCCACGACTGGATCCTGTTCTTCACCAACAAAGGTCGGGTCTACCGGGCCAAGGCGTACGAGCTGCCCGAGGCCAGTAGGGTGGCCAAGGGCCAGCACGTGGCGAACCTGCTCGCGTTCCAGGCCGACGAGCAGATCGCGCAGATCATCGAGATCCCGAACTACCAGGTGGCTCCCTACCTGGTGCTCGCCACGAAGAACGGCCTGGTGAAGAAGACGAGGCTCGAGGAGTTCGACTCCCCCCGGTCCGGCGGCATCATCGCGATCAACCTGCGCGACGAGGACGAGCTGGTCGGGGCGGCGCTCGTCGCTCCGGAGGAGGACCTGCTGCTGGTCTCCAAGAACGCGCAGGCGATCCGGTTCAACGCGAGCGACGAGGCACTGCGCCCGATGGGTCGGGCCACCTCGGGCGTGATCGGCATGCGCTTCAGCGAGGACGACGTCCTGCTGGCCATGGAGGTGGTCCGCGAGGGGCTGGACGTCCTGGTGGCCACGAACGGGGGTTACGCGAAACGTACCCCGATCGAGGAATACCCGGTCCAGGGCCGGGGAGGTAAGGGCGTGCTGACTGCGAAGATCACGGAGCGACGTGGTGGTCTGGTCGGCGCGGTGGTGATCGACCCGGACGACGAGCTGTTCGCGATCACCAGCAACGGTGGTGTCATTCGGACTCCGGTGAAGCCTGTACGCCGTACGCGTGATCGGAACACAATGGGGGTCAAGCTGATGGACCTTCCGGACGGCGTGACTATCGTGGCGATTGCTCGCAATGCCGACGAGCCTGACGAACAGGACTAGTTGAATGACGGAGACACAGGCGAAGTCGGGGAACACGGGGACCTCGGCCAACCCGGTCGACGAGGAGGCCGCCAAGAGCGGCACACCAGCGACCGGCCGCGCGGCCGTGGGCCGGGCGACGGTCCCCGCCGACGCGCCTGCCCCGAAATTCACCCGGGCTCCCGGCATGACACCGCCGCCGGACAAGCCCTCGGAGGACGCGGACGCGGCGGACAGGACCGAGACGGTGGGGGTCGACAAGCCGGCCCCCGCCGCCAAGCCGACGACGACACAGCCGCTCACGGTCGGCGCCGGCCAGTCGACCGGCGCCACCGGCACACAGCCGAGGGTCACGGGCACTGCCACCGGCACCCAGCCCCGTGTCACCGGCACGGCCAAGCCGCAGCCGGACGGTGGTCGGCCGACCGGCGCCGGCCGGCCGGCCAACGGCGGCGGCCTGCCGCCGGGCATCAGCGGCGCGGCCGCCGTCGGGGCCGCGCGCGTGGGCGAGGCGGTACGCGCAGCGCGTACGTCGGTCAGCTCGGCCGCGTCGCGCGGACCGCGCCGGGCCCGGCTGAACCTCAAGCGGATCGACCCCTGGTCCGTGATGAAGTTCGCCTTCGCCGTCTCGGTGGTGCTCTTCATCGTCGTGGTGGTGGCCACCTCGGTGCTCTACCTGGCCCTCGACGCGATGGGCGTGTTCACCAGCGTCAACGACAGCCTGACCGACCTGGTCAGCGCGGGCGGCGGCCAGAGCACCAGCGGCTTCCAGATCACCGCCAAGGGCGTGATCCTCAGCTCGGCGCTGATCGGCCTGGTCAACGTCGTGCTGTTCACGGCGCTCGCCACGCTCGGGGCGTTCGTCTACAACGTCTGCGCCGACCTGGTCGGGGGCATCGAGCTGACCCTCGCCGAGCGCGACTGATCCACCTCGGGTAGCCGGGGCACCGCCGATGCGCGGAGCCCCGGCTACCGTGCGTCGGGGGCAGTCGCCGGGCGCGCCGTGCCCGCGCGGCCGGCGAAATAGCCTGGGCCGGGCGCGGCGCCTCCGGTAGGTTCAGGGGCGACGGCGACACCCGATGTCCGGGTGGCCCCCGATTTGGGGCCGGGCGGGCGGATGGGTTAATGTTGCTCGTCGCTACGCGGGGCTATAGCTCAGTCGGTTAGAGCGCAGAGCTGATAACTCTGAGGTCGCTGGTTCGATTCCAGCTAGCCCCACCGCACATTCGTCCGACGGCAGTCGAGCGCGAGGGGTAGGCCCCAATGTTCAAGAAGCTTCTGATCCTGGCCGGCGTCGTCGGGGTGGCGGCCGTGGTCGCCAGGAAGATCAAGGCTTCCAACGACGAGCGCGCCCTCTGGCACGAGGCGACCACCGCGCCCGACCTGCGCTGATCGCGCACCGGCGGCATCGTCCGCCCCGGGGCCCTAGCTCAACTGGCAGAGCACTGCCTTTGCAAGGCAGGGGTTAGGGGTTCGAGTCCCCTGGGCTCCACCAGCACTTTCCTTGATTGATCTCGGTCCCGATTACAGCCAAGCGGTCACGCCGTCCCTTCCCCACCTAAGATCCGGTCGACGGCCGAGGCCGCCTGGCGAGCCCGAGCCGGCAGCACGTGCCGTAGGTGTCCGCGTCATCCGGGTGTCAATCGGCGTCACCTACGCGCCGCTCTCGCTCTGCTGGCTCTGCCGCTGGTCTTCGGCCCGCCACTGCTCGCCGCCATCGCCGCTGCCGTCGTGCTGCTGGGTGTCGCCGGCGCGGACGCTCTACACGCGGCCGGCCGCCCACCGGAGGCCCCGTCCCCGTCCGCGTAGCGGGGACAGTCCGCAAAGGTCCACGGACCGCAGGGGCAGCGCCGGGCCCCGTTGGCGGATGCGACGGCAGCATGGCCCACGACATCGCGTCGTGGGCCATGCCTCTGGTTCCGGTCCAGCGGTCAGGTCTGTTTCAAGCGCAACTCATGCCTCATAGCGGCGACGCACCCGCATGAGAAGCAGCAGCACGAGTCCGGCAGCGATGAGGCTGCCACCCATCGCGGCGAGCCTGCCGAGCGCCGGGCCGGAGATCCCCGTGTCGGTCACGGGCAGGCTCGGACGGGCTGTCCCGCCGGTCGCCGGGCAGGTCTGTGCCAGGTCGAAGGTGCCGTCGGTGCCCGTGATCACCGCCGTCGCGTTGGTGAGGGCGAACGGATTCACCAGCTCCCCGGCCGCGGACAGGCCGGCGGGCGTCCTGATCCACGCCTTGTCGCCGACGATCGCCCGGTCGCCGGCGGGCGTGGTCGTGATGGTCTCCGTGACGGGGCCACCCTCCGTGGCGAACTCGATGGTCAGCGAGGTGAAGGTGCCCTGCTGCTTGGGAGAGGGCAGGGCGAAGACCCAGACGTCCTCGCCCTGGAAGGGGCCACCGCCGAGGTTCGGATCGCATTTCTGAGTGCCGAACGCGGCCGCTGTCGTGCCGGCGTCCGCTGGATCGATGTTGATGGTGGTGTCGGCCCAGGCCGGTGCGGCCGATCCGAGGCCGATCGCGGCGGCCAGGATGGTCGCTGCTCCCAGGCGGGCCAGTGTCCCTATTGTCAACAGAATCACCCCGATGTGGTATCTCCATGAACACTTCGTGAAGTGGGGCGCGACCCGCCGTCAGGTAACCATGGTCGACCCCTGCGTACCGGCTGATTCGAGGTCTTCCCCCACGGGCCGGACGACCGTGGTAGGCAGACGTGCGGAGTTGCGACGCGCGGCCCCACGAGCCGGAGCCCCACCGGCACGTGCCGCCGTGGGACAGCGCGGTGACGTCGGTGGCCGCCTGCGCTCCGCCCGGCCCGGCACGTTAGCGTCGGAGCGTGACCGGATCCCCGCGCGTGCTCGCGGCCGACAGCGGCATCGCCGAGGCCGCCTCCGTCCTGCGTACCGGCGGGCTGGTGGCCTTTCCCACCGAGACCGTCTACGGGCTCGGCGCGAACGCGCTGGACCCCCGTGCGGCCGCCCGGATCTTCGAGGCCAAGGCGCGGCCCAGCTTCGACCCGCTGATCACGCACCTCGCCGACGCGGCCGAGCTGGAGAAGCTGGTCGGGGCGGTGCCGCCGGTGGTGGCGACGCTGGCCGAGCGCTTCTGGCCGGGGCCGCTCACGCTGATCGTGGACCGGCCGGCGGCGATCCCGCCGATCGTCACCTCCGGGCTGGCGACGATGGCGGTCCGGGTGCCGGACAACACGTACGCGCGGGCGCTGATCGCCGAGGCCGGGGTGCCGGTGGCGGCGCCGAGCGCGAACCGGTTCGGTCAGCTCAGCCCGACCCGGGCCGAGCACGTGGTGCGGGGCCTGGGCGCGGCCGTGGACGTGGTGCTCGACGGCGGGCCGACGCGGTGCGGGATCGAGTCGACCATCGTGGACGCCCGGGGCGAGCGGCCGGTGGTGCTGCGGCTCGGCGCGCTGCCGCTGGAGGCGCTGGAGGAGGCCGTCGGCCCGGTGACCGTACGCCCCGGCAGTTCGGGGCAGCCGGTCGCGCCCGGCACGCTGGCGGCGCACTACGCCCCGCGTACGCCGTTGCGGTTGGCGTCGGGCGGGGAGCCGCCGACGGCCGACGGGGTCCGGCGCGGCTTCCTGGCCTTCCGCGAGCCGCCGGCGGGCGACTGGGCGGCGGTCGAGGTGCTCTCCGCCGCCGGTGACCTGACCGAGGCCGCCGCGCGGCTGTTCGACGCGCTGCACGAACTGGACGCCACCGGGGTCGGCGAGATCGTGGTCGAGCCGGTTCCGGAGGTCGGCGTCGGCCGCGCGATCAACGACCGGCTGCGCCGCGCCGCCGCCACCTGGCAGCCGGCGGACTGACGCCCGACCGGGGGGCGGCGGGCTCGACGCCTCGCGGGTCCGCGCATCCGGCCCGGTGCATGGCCGGGGCGGCGGGGGTAGGAGAAACGGCAACACCCCCCCCGGAAGTGAGGTGTCATGCCAATGCCGACCGCACGCGAGATCATGACGGACGACGTGACCTGCATCCGTGAGCAGGACGACCTCAGGACGGCTGCCAAGCAGATGGCCCGGCTGGGCGTGGGTTCGCTGCCGATCTGCGGGGACGACAACCGGCTCAAGGGGATGCTGACCGACCGCGACATCGTGGTCAAGGTGCTCGCCGAGGGCCGCGATCCGGGCAGCGTCACCGCCGGTGAGCTGGCCCAGGGCGAGGCGGTGACCATCGGCGCCGACGACGACGCGACCGAGATCCTGCGGACCATGAGCCAGCACCAGGTGCGCCGGCTGCCGGTGATCGACGGGCACGTGCTCGTCGGCATCGTGGCCGTCGCCGACGTGGCCCGCTCCCTGCCCGAGCGTCCCGTGGGTGACCTCATCGAGGCCATCTCCGAGCGCGGTTGACCGCACGACACGACCGGTCGCCGCCCTCCGGCCCCGACCGGGAGGCGGCGATTTTTGTACGGGGATTCGGCCGCCGTTCTCCGGCCCGGCCGGGAGGCGGCGATCGGCCGCTGGGGGATCAGCCCCTTGCCAGGTTGTTGCCCGACGCGCCGGACGGCTCCTGACCGGCCCGGCCGGGGTCCTGTCGAGCTGCCCCGTCCATGAGACCGGTGGGCGGGGCAGCCAGGTGAAGCCACGGGCCGGGCGGCCGGGTCCAGGTGAAGTTCACCGGTGACGCCCACGGGGGTCGGGGCCCACGGCTGACGCCGACGGGCTGAGGCGGACGGGCCTGCCCCGTTTGTGGGGCAGCTCGACAGCGTCGACAGGGAAGGGCCGACGGCTCAAGCGGCGGTCACCGCTGCGACGCCGCGTCGCCCGCGCCGTCCGCGTCGTCCGCGTCGTCCGCGCCGCCCGCGCCGCCCGCGCCGCCGTCGGATTGTTCCGCGCCGTGCGGGCCGGACTGCGGCAGGCGTTCCACCAGGCGGGTGAGCGCGCCGTTGGCGAAGGTCGCGCCGAGCGCCGAGCCCGTGGCGATGGTCCAGCCGACCGGGCCGAGCGGCGTGCAGCCGAAGAACTGGCTGACCCCCGGCGTCTGCACGACCACCGCCAGCGCTCCGAGCGACACGGCGGTGGAGGCGAGCACGGCCGGGCTGGTGCCGCCGGCCAGCACGGTCTGCCCGAGCTGGGTGCCGACCAGCGACACCAGCGCAACCGTGCCCGCCCGCCGGGGCCGCCCGGTGTAGCGGGCCAGCGTCCAGCCGGCGGTGGCGCCCAGCGTGGTGGCGGCCGCGCGCAGCCCGATCTCCCGGGTCATCGTCTCGCCGAGGGAGGTGTCCGGGCCCTCCCGCAGCAGGCCGTCGGTGCGGTCCGCGGCCGGGGGCCGGATCGCGATCGCCAGCGCCGGAGCGAGGTCGGTGAGCAGGTTGACCAGGAGGAGCTGTCGCCCGGTGAGCGCCGACCGGCCGGTGGCGGCGGCGGTGAGCACGCTGAACGTGATCTCGCCGAGGTTGCCGCCGACCAGGATGCTGAGCGCGTGGCGTACCGAGGACCACATCGCCCGGCCCTCGACCAGGGTGGCGATGATGGTCTCCAACCGGTCGTCGGTGACCACCAGGTCGGCGGCCGCGCGGGCCGCCGGGGTGCCCCGCTGGCCGAGCGCGATGCCCACGTCGGCCAGCCGGATCGCCGGCGCGTCGTTGGCGCCGTCCCCGGTCATCGCGACCGTACGCCCGCACTTCTGCAACGCCTGGATGATGCGCACCTTGTGCGCGGGGGTGCACCGGGCCACCACGTCCGTGGCGGCCAGCCGGGCCGCGAGGGCCTCGTCGTCGAGCTGGTCGAGTTCCGTCGCGGTGACCACCCGCTGCTCGTCGTGTTCGCTGATGGTGGCCGCGATCGCCGCGGCGGTCGCCGGGTGGTCTCCGGTGATCATGATGGTGTGCACGCCGGCCTGGCGGATCCGGCGTACGGCCGGGGCGGCGCTCTCCCGCACCCCGTCGGCGAGGGCCAGGTAGCCGAGGAAGGTCAGGTCGCGCACCTGCTCGTCGGTGACGCCGGGCGACGAGACCGGGCACTCCGCCACGGCGAGGATCCGGTGCCCCGCCCCGGCCCGGTCGGCGAGCGTCGCGTGCAGCCCGTTGCGTCCCTTGTCGTCGAGCGGCTCGTCGCGTCCCCCCGGCGTACGCCAGGCGGAGCATCGGGGCAGCACCGACTCCGGCGCCCCCTTCACGCTGAGCAGCAGCAGGCCCCCGCTGCGCCCCACCGTGGCGTGGTAGCCGCGGGACGGCTCGAACGGCAGGCCGCCGACCGCCTCCCACCCGTCCGCGTCGGTCTGCTCGACCACCCCCGCCGCCTGGGCGCCGTAGCGGACGGCGCGGTCGGTCTGCTGGGCCAGCTCGTGCGGGTCGGCGGCGGCCGGGGTGGCCCGCAGGGCGGCGGCGAGGGTGGCGCGCTGACCGTCGTCGAGTCGGTCGACCGAGGCGTACCGGCTGTCGTCGCCGACCCCGGCGAGCATCAGCTTCCCCTCGGTGAGCGTGCCGGTCTTGTCGAAGCAGAGCACGTCCACCCGGCCGAGCGCCTCGATGGTGCGTGGGTTGCGGACCAGCGCGCCGTGCTCCGCCAGCCGCCGCGCGGCGGCCAACTGGGCGGCGCTGACCAGGAACGGCAGCCCCTCCGGCACGGAGGCGACCGCCAGGTTCGCGGCGGTCGCGGCGGTCTCCGCCAGCGGCACGCCCCGCAGCAGGCCCGCGCCGGCCACCGCCACCGCCGAGCTGGCGGCCAGCGGGATCGCCGCCCGGGTCAGCCTGCCCAGCCGGGCCTCCACGCCGCTCGCCGGAGGGGCCTGCCGGGCCATCGCCAGGCTCCGCCCGGCCTCGGTGTCCGCGCCCGTCGCCACCACCACCGCCGTGCCGTGGCCGGCGGCGACGGTGGTGCCCTCGTAGAGCATCGACCGCCGGTCGGCGACCGCCGCGGCGACGACCGGCTGGTCGGTCTTGCCGACCGGCAGCGACTCGCCGGTGAGCGAGGACTCGTCGGTCTCCAGGCCGGCCGACTCCAGCACCCGGCAGTCGGCCGGGACGGCGTCCCCCGATTCGAGGATGATGACGTCCCCCGGCACCAGGTCCTCGGCGGGCAGCACCCGTTCCGCGCCCTCCCGGCGCACCCGGGCGGTCACCGCCGAGCGGGACAGCAGCTCGGCCAGCGACCGCTCGGTGTTGCGCCTGTGCACCGCGCCGAGCAGCGCGGACCCGCCGACCACCCCGCCGACCAGGGCGGCGTCGACCAGCGAGCCGAAGGTGGCGGAGAGCACCGCCCCGGCGGCGAGCACCGGCGTCAGCGGGTTGGCCAGCTCGTCGACGAAGGCGCGCAGCAGCCCGGTCGGCCCGGCGGGCTGCCCGGTCCCGCCGCTCCGGCGGTGCTCGGCCTCGGCCGTGGCCAGCCCGCCCGGCGCGGTGCCGAGCTGGTCGAGGACGGCCGAGGACGGCATCAGGTGCCAGGCGGTGACCGCCGGCGCCGGGGCGTCCGTCCGGTCGGGCAGGCGGCGCGCCCGTACGACGCCGTGCGCGAAGGCCAGCGCGGCCGCGCCGTTCACTGCGGAGAGGGAGCGGCCGGGCAGCTGCGCGGGTGCGGCGGTGAACGCCCCCAGCGCGCCGAGGCCCGTGCCGGCCAGGGCCAGGCCGAGGTTCTGCCGGGTCATCCGGCGGGCCACCCCGGTCGCCTCGATCAGCAGCGCCACCACCCGCAGGTCGGTGCCGACCAGCAGGTGCGCGCCCCAGGGCGGCAGGTCCTCTGGGGCGAAGATCCCCAGGCCGCAGTCGGCGACGCCGAGCGCGGCCCGGTCGCCGGAGACCACCATCACCACCGCCCCGGCGAACTGCAGCGTCCGCACCGACTCGGCCAACCGGTCGCCGCCGGGCAGGTGGGCGTCGGCGAAGCCGTACCGCCGGTCGTCGTCGCCGGCCACGACCACCCGCAGGCCGGCCTGGCGGGCGGCGGTGGGCAGGGCGTCCACGCCCGGCGCGGGCTCCGGGTCGACCCGCAGCACGGCGGCGAGGGTGTCGCCGTCGGCCAGGCCGAGCAGGGATCCGCCGCCCTCGCGCAGCCGGCGGCTGTCGGCGGTGTCACCCGGGTCCTCGGCGTCCAGCGCGTCCAGCGGCCCGAGCCGCCAGCCGTCGGCGCGCCGCAGCTCCCACGGTGCGGCCGGGTCGAACAGCGTGAACGCGCGCGTCGCCACCTGTCCGACGTCCGCCCCGTCCAGCGGCGCCAGGTCCGCCAGCACGCCCCGGTCGGAGCCGAGCACCGCCGCGTCCAGCACCAGCGTGTCGATCCGGTCGAGCTCGCGCAGCACGCTGCGGTCCATCGCGATCACCCCGCGCCGGGCGATGATCCGGCCGAGCTGCGCGGCGTAGCCCTCGCGGCCGCTGCCGGGAGCCTTCGGCAGCGCGGAGAGCCCCAGCGCGGCGGCCCGCTTCCGGCCCACCACGGGCGTGGCGGCGGCTGCGGCGGCGGCGCCGGCGGTGAGCATCCGGACGACGTACTTCTCGGCCGGGCCGTCCGGCTTCGGGCGGGGACGCTCGACCTTCGGCGTCCGGGCGACGGCCCGCTCCGGGTCCCCGGTCAGCCGTGGCTCCGCCTGCGCCCAGGCCCGGAGCTGGGCCCGCGCCTCACCCCACTGCACCACCCGCTGCGCGCCGTCGAGCACGATCCCGGTCCAGCCGCCGGTCAGGCCCTGCACGACCGCCTCGGCCAGCGGGAACAGCAGGTCGGCGCGCGGATCGGCGCGCAGGCCCCGGTCGGCCAGCGCGTGCAGCCTCGGGTGCAGGTCGACTGCGCCGAGCAGCCCGGCGACCTCCCCGGGCACCGGCGTGAACGGCAGGATCCTCGTGGCGGCGGAGATGGTCAGGCCGAGGGCGTCGGAGGCCAGCCCGCCGAGGGTGCGCGGCGTGCGCGGCCCCTCCTCGGGAGGGTGCGGCGGAGGGATCTCCGGGTCCGGCTCGTGCGGGCAGGTGCGTTCCGCGCGGGCGACGGTCGCGACGAGGTCGCGCAGGCTCGGCTCCGGCGTACCGACGGCCACGACCACCCGGCCCGACGGGGCGTTGACCCGGGCCCATTCCACCCCCGGCATCCGCTCCAGCGCCGCCTCGACCTGCCGGGCGAGGGTGTCGCCGCCGTCCTGGCAGACGCCGTGCACCTCGATGTGGTGCCGCCCGGGCCGGGACCAGACCCGACGCTTGGTCAGCCCGGCCACCCGGGCCAGCCGGGTGGCGGCGGCGCCGACGGTCCGGGACGCCTCGCCGACGACCTGCGGCACGGCGACCGACGGCAGGAGCCGGCCGGCGGCGCGGCCCAGCGAGGTCATCGAGGCGTACGACCGGACAGGCGCCGGCCAGGCCCCCCGCTGCTGCTGCTCCCGCCGTACGCCATCTCGCCTCCCACGCCTCCGCTCCGGCGCCCTGGCTTCCCGGCGGACCGTCCGTTATGCCCTCCGAGCAGGGGAAGTTTCTCCCCACCGGCGGTGCATGGACGGCCGCGCCGGTGGAATCCCGGATCCACTGTCACCGTCATCGGGGAGGCCGGGATGAGCACACTGACGCGACCGCTCAGCGGGGCGCACGAGACGATCCGGGCGTTCACCCGGCGGGTGGAGATCCCGGGGCTGGGGGAGGTCGCCGTCCCGCCGCCGGACAAGCTCGATGCGCTGGAGGCGGCCTGAGAGAGGTGGGTCACCCTTGACCTCAATGCGGGTTGAGGTCGGAGGCTGACCCCATGTTGATCGAACTGCTCCGCTCCGGGTTGGTGGGCCCGGCGGACCCCCGGGTCCGCGCCCGCCACCGGCTGCTCCGGCTGCCCCGTCCGGCGGGCCGGCGATGACCGCCACGGCGGCGCCGACCGTCCCGGTACCGCCCGCGGCCGGCCTCTTCGCGCCCCGGCTGCGGGCGATGACGGTCGGCAGCGTCGCGCTGGTCTCGCTGCTCGCGTTCGAGGCGCTCGCGGTGGGCACCGCGATGCCGACCGTCGCCCGCAGCCTCGACGGGTTGGCCCTCTACGGGATCGCCTTCGGGGGCCCGTTCGCGGCCGGCGTGCTCGCGATGGTGGCCTCCGGCATCTGGTGCGACGCCCGGGGCCCCAGGGCGCCGATGTGGCACGGGCTCGTCTGGTTCGTGGTGGGACTGGTCGTCGCCGGCAGTGCCACGGCCATGGGCGCACTGGTGGCCGGCCGGATCGTGCAGGGGTTCGGTTCCGGCCTGCTCTCGGTGGCGCTCTACGTCATCGTCGGGCAGGCGTACCCGGAGACGCTGCACCGGCGGATCTTCGCGGCGTTCGCCGCCGCATGGGTCGTACCGTCGCTGGTCGGGCCGGCGCTGGCCGGCCTGATCGTGGAGCACCTCGGCTGGCGGTGGGTCTTCCTGGCGGTGCCGGTGGTGGCGGTGCCGGCGGTGCTGCTGATCCACCCCGGGCTGCGCGCGATCGGCGCGGCCACGACGACGGCGGGACCGCCGGCCGGCGCGGCGGCTCGGATCGGCTGGGCCTGCGGGGCGGGGGTGAGCGCCGCACTGCTGCACATCGGGGGCCAGCAGCGCGGCGCCACCGCCGTCGGCCTGGTGGCCCTGGCGCTGGTCGGTCTGCTGGTCTGCGCGCCGCGGCTGCTGCCGGCCGGGTTCCTGCGGGCCGGCCGGGGCCTGCCGACGGTGATCGGGCTGCGTGGGCTGGCCTCGGCGGCGTTCGTCGGCGCCGAGGTGGTGATCCCGCTGATGCTCTCCCGGGAGCGTGGGCTGTCGCCGACGGCGGCCGGCCTGGTCCTCACCACCGGCGCGCTCGCCTGGTCGGCGGGCTCCTGGGCGCAGGGGCGGATGCGCGCGCCGCGCTCCCGGGCCACCCTGCCGAGAGCGGGGCTGGCCTGCATCACGGCCGGCATCGCCGTGGTGACGATCGCCGTCGTGCCGGCGGTGCCGGTGTGGGTCGGGGTGCTCGGCTGGGCCGGCGCGGGGCTCGGCATGGGGCTGCTCTACCCCTCGCTGTCGGTGCTCACCCTGGAGCTGTCCGCCCCGGGCGAGCAGGGCCGCAACAGCTCGTCCCTGCAACTGGGCGACTCGCTCTTCGCGGCGACCGTGCTGGCGCTCACCGGCGCGGTGCTCGCCGCCGGCGCGGCCCCGGGACCGGGCAGCTACGCTGGCACGCTCGCGGTGGCGAGCGGGCTGGCCCTGGTGGGCGTCCTGCTCGCGGGCCGGGTGGTGCCCGGGGCGTCCGGAGTTCGCGCGTCCGGCTGAACCGCGTCCTGCTGGCCGTGCATTCGGCCGGGCCCCGTGTCCGGCCGGGCCCCGTGTCCGGCCGGATGCGTGGTGGGATGCGCCGGCTCCGGGCTTGCCGCCGTCCGCCCCCGGCCGGCACCGGCAATGTGGCGAATCGACCCGGGACGGACGGCGCGACCGGGAGGATGGGCGGGCGATGAACTTCCTGACCATCCTGCCGATGGCCGTGGTGATGGTCGCCGGGACCCAATTGGTCGCGGCGGTCTTCCTCGCCTCGGCCGACCGGCCGCGTGCCGCCTCGCTGGGCTACCTGGCCGGCGCGGGGCTCGTGGTCTCGGGCGGGGTGACGGTGAGCTGGCTGGTCACCCGGGCTGTGAAGGTCAACGTCGGGGCCGGTGGGGGCGGGCGCCGCGCGGTCGAGAGCCGGATCGACGTGGTGGTGCTGGCGCTGCTGGTCGTTCTGGCGGTGGTCGTCTTCCTGCGCCGGCACACCGCGGGCACGCCGAAGTGGATGGGCGGGCTCCAGCGGGCCAGCCCCGGCTACGCGCTGCGGCTCGGCGTGCTGCTCTTCCTGGCCATGCCGTCGGACGACCTCACGATGGTCACCGTGGGGGCGAGCGTCGCCCGGCACGACCTGCCCTGGTGGCACCTGCTGCCGTTCGTTTTGCTCACCCTCGCGTTGCTGGCCCTGCCCCTGCTGGCGCTGCTGCTGCTCGGGCACCGGGCCGCGACGGTGCTGCCCCGGATCCGGGACTGGGCCCGGCAGCACTCCTGGGTGGTCAGCGAGATCGTGATCGGGTTCTTCGTGCTGATGACGGCGGCCGACCTGCTCCGGTGAGTGGGGCACGGCCGGTCACGCCATGCCGGTGGTCGATCTGCTCGGGTGAGCCGACGCACAGCCGGTCACGTCCGGCGGGGCGGCGCCGTCAGCCCGGTGGCCGCGCGGCGGGCGCGGGACGCCGGAGAAGGGGGAAACCATGCGGGTGCTGGTCACCGGGGCGGGCGGTCGGCTCGGGCGGGTGGTGCTGCCGCGGCTGCGCGACGAGGGCTGGAGCGTGCGGGCGGCGAGCCGGCGGCCGCGTACCGATCCGTCGGCGGAGTGGGTGGTGGTCGACCTGGCCACCGGGGAAGGACTGCCCGAGGCGGTGGCCGGCGTGGACGCCGTGCTGCACCTGGCCTCGTCGCCGAACCGGGGGCGGCAGACCCACCGGGTCGACGTGCTCGGCACCCGCCGGCTGGTCGTCGCCGCCGGCCGGGCGGGCGTACGGCACCTCGGCTACGTCTCGATCGTCGGGGTGGACCGGGTCCCGATCCCCTACTACCGGCACAAACTCGCCGCCGAGCAGGTCGTGGCGGCCGGGCCGGTGCCCTGGACGGTGCTGCGGGCCACCCAGTTCCCCGAGTTCCTCGACGGCATGCTGCGCGGCGCGAGCCGGTTCGGCCCGGTGATCGGCGACCCGGCGGTGCTCGCCCAGCCGGTCGACCCCGGCGAGGTCGCGGGCCGGCTGGTCCAGCGGCTCACGGCCGGTCCGCTGCACGGCATCGAGGAGTACGGCGGGCCGGAGGTGATCCGCTTCGACGAGGCGGTCCGGGCCTGGAACGCCGCCCGGCGGTCCCGCCGCCCGCTGCTGCCGGTGCGGATCCCGGGGAAGGTCGGCCGCGCCCTGCGCTCCGGCGGCCTGGTCACCGAGGCGACCCCGACGGGTGTCCGGACCTGGGCCGACCACCTTGCCGACACGTACGGGGGAACCGGCGCAAGATGAACGGCCCGCGCGTTCACGTCCGGCCTACCGTGACGCCATGTTCGCCATGGTCGCCACCGTCATCCTCTACGTCGCCGGGTTCGTCTTCCTGTACGGCGTCATCCGACTCGCCATCCGCCACGCCCTGGAGGAGATGGAGGTGCGCCGGATCCAGGCCGAGCGGGCGGAGGAGATGGCCGCCGCGCGGGATCGGACGCTGCTCCGCGAGAACGGCTTCCTCACCGGCAGTTGACCGACGTCCGACCGCCCGGTGACCGCTCGCCGGGCGGGCAGTCCCCGGTTCGGGTGACCGGTCCCCGGGACGGGCCGGGCTCCGGTGGGCGGGGCGGGTGGAGCGGTGCGAGGATCGCAGACGTGATGGGGACGCTGAAGACCGAACCCGCCCGGACCCGGCTCGACCTGCTCGCCCCGCCGGTCGCCGCCGCCATCGGGCAGTGGCCCGCCGACGCTCCGGTGGACGTCGACGACGTGCTGGTGGCGCCGATCGACGCCGAGTTGGCCGACACCGCCGCCTTCTGCGCGGCGTACGAGGTGGGGTTGGACGTGTCGGCGAACTGCGTGGTGGTGGCCGGCAAGCGCGAGGGGGTCGTCCGCTACGCGGCCTGCGTCGTGCTCGCCACCACCCGCGCCGATGTGAACGGGGTGGCCCGCCGGGCGCTCGACGTCCGCAAGGCGAGTTTCGCGCCGATGGCCGACGCGGTGGAGCTGACCGGCATGGAGTACGGCGGCATCACCCCGATCGGCCTGCCGGAGCAGTGGCCGATCCTGGTCGACTCCCGGGTGGTCGCCACGCCGCACGTGATCATCGGGTCCGGCGTACGGCACAGCAAGATCGCGCTGCCGGGGCCGGCGCTCGGCGCGCTGCCCGGCGCCCGCGTGGTGGAGGACCTGGCCCGACCGGCCTAGCTGTACTGCCCAGGGACGTTGGTCAACCTGGTGATGGGCGGCTTGCCGCCGGTTGCGGTGTGGGGTCGGTGGTGATTGTAGTGATGCAGGAAGGCC
>NZ_JBFAAF010000097.1:0-21437 GCF_040639595.1 Micromonospora sp. NPDC023814 | reverse complement strand
CCACCAGGCCCGCGCACGCTGGTTCCACCAACGCACCCGACTGAACCGCGACTACGCCCTGGTCAGCTAACAAATGGCGGCTGCCGTACTAGAGGACGGGGATTCCCTCCACGCTGCGTGTGGTGTACGCGGCGTCCGGGTGGATTACCGTTTCGCTGCGCGGTGCCGCCATGGCTGGTGGTCTTACCTGCGCTCCACGGTCGTTTAGGCTCTCGGCGCGTCCCGCCGCGAGTATGTTGATGGCCGCGTTCAGATCCCGGTCGTGGCTGCTGCCGCACGGGCAGTCCCACGTTCGGACGTCGAGCGTCATCTCTTTGTTGATCCGGCCGCAGTCGGAGCACATGCGGGTGGACGGGAAGAACCGGTCCACCCGGGCGAAGGTCCGCCCGTACCGGGCGGCCTTGTACTCCAGCATGGCGGTGAAGTTGGCCCAACCGGCGTCGTGGACGCTCTTGGCGAGCCTGGTCCGGCCGAGCCCGGTGACGCACAGGTCCTCGACGTACACCGCTTGATTCTCGCGAATGATCCGTGTCGAGAGCTTGTGCTGCCAGTCCCTGCGCGTGTCGGTTACCCGGCGTGAACCCGCGCGACTTTGACGGCGGCTTTCTTGCGTCTGTTCGATCCCTTAATCTTGCGGGACAGATCCTGCTGTAACCGCTTGAGCTTGCGGGCAGCGCGGCGCAGGAACTTCGGCGCGGTGATCTTCGTCCCGTCTGAGAGCACCGCGAAGTGGGTCAGGCCCAGGTCGATACCCACCTGCGAGTCGACTGCGGGCAGCGGCAGGTCGGTGGTCTGCACGACGAACGAGGCGAAGTACCGGCCCGCCGCATCCCGGATCACGGTCACCGACGACGGCGACGAGGGCAGAGGACGCGACCACCGCACCTCCACGTCGCCGATCTTCGGCAGCCGCAGCCGACCGTTGTCCAACAGTGCGAACCGGGAGTTCTTGGTGAAGCGGATCGCCTGCCGGTTGTCCTTGCGCGACCGGAACCGGGGCGGCCCCACCCGCCAGCCCTTCCGCTTACCCGCAACCGAGGCGAAGAAATGACGGTATGCCGTATTCAAATCCGCGAGGGCTTGCTGAAGCACCACCGATGAGACCTCACTCAACCATGCCCGATCGGGGGGTCTTCTTCGCCTCGGTGATGACCTGTTTGGAGAGGTCTCCGTCCGAGATGTACGGCAGTCCCGCCTCGTGTGCCTGCTGGCGTAGGCGCAGCCCGTCGTTGAACACCACCCGCGCGCACCCGAACGCCTGGGCCAGCGATACCTGCTGACACGGCGTCGGATAGACGCGGTAATTGTAACGGAGCTGCACATCGGACAGTTTAGCATTGGTTTATTGAGCGAATGTCAGGAATTGCGCGCCGGTAGGCACAGCATCTTCGCTCTGCGCTGTCCTGGCGTGTGGCCACGCCGGTAGCAGAACTCATTGTCCTGCTCCTTGCTGTTGCCGATGGGGTCGGTTAGGGGCGGGTATGTCTCGATGACGCGCGAGTCGTCGCGCGTCGCCAGGCCTGCGTCGGCGGCCTGCTGGTAGCGCGCCAGGGTGATGTCCAGCAGCGGGGTGTCCGCGTCGGGCTTGATGGCCTGGCCGTCACCGACCGCCGCGCCGACCGGCCGGACGGTGCCGAACCGGTCGAGCACCATCCGGGTGGCGTCGACGTCGGCCGCCGCGCCCGAGGCGAACAGGGTCAGCTCGCCGGTGCGGGCCCGCGCCACCCCGCCGGTCACGGGCACGTCGACGACCCGCGCACCGGCCGCCGCGAGTCCTCGGCCGCCACTCCGGCTACTGGACCGACCCCCGCGTCTGGGACCTGGTCGACCGCTACGCTGCAGAACTGCCCCTCCCGCCCGCGCGGTCGCGGTAGCCTGGGCCGGCGTCGCCCGTGGCCGCGCCGCCCCGCCGGACCGGCTGACGCGGGCCCGCCGGTGCGCGCATCACGTCGGCGGGTCAGGTCAGGTGCACGGTGACACCTGATGCCCGCAGATCCGCCACGATCTTCTGGTCCGCGGCGCCGTCGGTCACCAGCGTGTCCACCGCGGCGGCGTCACAGATCTTCGCGAAGGAGTGGCGGCCGAGCTTCTCGGAGCCGGCGACGACCACCACCTGCCGCGCCCGGTTGACCATCAACGCGTCGATGCCCGCCTCACTCTCGTCATGGCAGGACGTCCCCTCGGTCGAGAACCCGTCCACCCCGAGAAAGAGGACGTCCAACCACAGGGACTGCATCACCATGCTGGTCAGCGGCCCGGTCAGCTCGTACGACTGGGGCAGGGCGACCCCGCCGAGGATGACGGTGCGCAGGTACGGCCGCAGCACCATCTCGGTGGCGATGTTCAGCGCGTTGGTCACCACGGTCAGGGCCGGTCGGTGGGTGGCCTGGGTCAGGTCGGGTCGCGCGGCGAGATGACGGGCGGTGGCCGACGTCGTGGTGCCGCCGTTCAACCCGACGACGCTGCCCGGTTCGACGAGTTCGGCGGCGGCTGCGGCGATGCGTTCCTTGGTGCTGTCGTCGCCGCGGTAGCGGTAGCGGACGGGCAGGTCGTAGGCGACGGAGCTGGCCACGATGCCACCGTGGGTACGGGTCACCAACTGCTGCTCGGCCAGAGCGGTGAAATCACGGCGGACGGTCGCCTCGGAGACCTGCAGCGCGTTGGCGGCCTCGACGACGGAGAGCCGCCCGCCCTGCGCGGCCAGGATCTCCAGCAACGCCTGCAGCCGGCGGGAGCGGTCCGCCATCCCGCCCGACGCGGTGGCCCCCGTCGTGGTGTCGGCGGAGGTCACTTGACGGCTCCCGCCGTCAGACCGGCGACCAGGCGCTTCTCGACCGCGGCGAAGAGGAGGACCACGGGAATGATGCTGACGACCGAGACGCCGAAGACGTAGTGCCAGGCGGAGTCGTACTGGCCGACGAACTTCGTGATCGCCACCGACAGGGGCTGGTTCTCCGCCGTGGTCAGGACGACCAGGCTCGCCGCGAACTCGTTCCAGCAGGCGACGAAGGTGAAGATGATGGCGGTGACGATGCCGGGCCACACCAGGGGCAGGGTCACCCGGCGCAGCGTCTGCAGCTTGCCGGCGCCGTCCATCATCGCCGCCTCGTCGATCTCCTTGGGTATGCCGGAGAAGAAGCTGTGCATGATCCACACGGCGAAGCTCAGGTTGAAGGCGGCGTTGACGAGGATCATCGCCAGCCAGGTGTCGTCCAGGCCGACCGCCAGGAACTGCCGGAACAGTCCCGGCGCCAGCACGGTCGGCTGGAGCATCTGCGTGGCCAGTACCAGCAGGAGGAAGACGCCGCGGCCGGGGAACCGGTGCTGGGCCGTGTAGTAGGCGGCGGGCAGGGCGACCGCGAGCACCAGCAGGGTGCCGCAGACGGAGATGACGAGGGTGGAGACGAGGTTGTACGGCAGCGGCGTCTCCGGCGTGGACCACATGGTGGCGTAGTTGGACGGGATCCACTCCGTCGGCAGGTAGGTGGGCGGGATGCGCAGGATCTCCGCGTGCCGCTTGAAGGACCCGACGAGCATCACCAGGTACGGCGCGAGGAACACCAGCGCCACCACCGCGCCCGCCGCCGTCTTGAGCCACCGCCGGCCGCCCCGCCTCCGGGGTCGGTTGCCCCGGCGCGCGCCCGCGGCGCCCGCGCCTACCTGCCGGTCGGTCGTGTCTGGGGTCGTCGTCGCCACGGCTACTCGTCTCTCATCGGCCGCAGAGCCGCCAGGTAGATGCCGATCACCGCGAGGACGATCAGGAAGTTCACCACGCTGAGCGCGCTGGCGAGGTCGACCTGACGGTCCTGCTGGATGTACTTGAAGATCAGCGTCGTCGTGGTGTCCGCGTCGTACCCGGGGATGCTGCCGGTCATCGTGCGCAGGATGGGCAGGGAGTTGAACACGTTGATGATGTTGATGAGCACCGCGACGGCGATCGCGGGCCGCAGGGTGGGCAGGATGATGCTGCGGTAGACGCGGCCGGGCCCGGCGCCGTCCATCCGGGCCGCCTCGACCACGTCCTCGGGCACCATCTGCAACCCGGCGAGGAGGGTGTAGGTGGTGAACGGAAGGGACACGAAGACGGCCACCACCATGGACATCACGAACGCGGGCACCGGTCGACGGGTGAACCCGAACCCGGCGTCGAGGATGCCGAGGTCCACCAGGAACTGGTTGACGATCCCGTAGAACGGGTCGAGGGCGTAGTAGAAGACGGTGGAGGTCATGACGACGCTGGCCGCCCACGGCACGATCACCGCCAGCCGGACCAGGCGCCGGCCGGGGAAGGCGTGGTTCAGGAACTGGGCCAGGGCCAGGGAGATCAGCAGCGTCACCACGACCACACCGATCACCCAGATCACGGTGTTGCCGAACACCCGCCCCAGCGCGGGGGCGTTCAGCAGCGCGGTGTAGTTGTCCAGCCCCGCCGGGCCGCGGTCGACTCCGGCCTGCGAGACGTCCCGCGAGGACGTCCACACCATGTAGGCGGCGGGGAACAGGACGATCGTGACGATCAGGCCCAGCGCGGGCAGCAGCCAGGGCAGGGCCGTCGCCAACTGCCGGTGGGCCGCTCGCGCGGACCTGCCGGTCGGCGCCGGGGCCTGCCTGGTCTGCTCGCTCATCGTGTCCTCGATCGGAATGCGTACGGGCGCCGCACCGTCAGGCGTCGGCCTTGGCCTGGATGTCGCTCAGTACCGCCTGCGGATCCTTGCCCTGCCCGATCTGGCCGATCTGGCTCTGGATCGCGCCCTGCGTGGCCGCCCAGCGGGAGTTGGTGCTCGGGTAGAACCGGGCGCCCGGCAGGACCTGCAGGAAGCTGGCGATCTCCTTCTTGTCCTTCAGCGCCTCGGCCCCCGACCTGGTGGTGGGCAGGAAGCCCTCGGTGTCGACGAACTTCTTGTAGACCTCGGCGCTGAAGAAGTGGTCCAGGAACGCCTTGACCGCCTGCCGCTTGCTGCCGTCGTTCTTGAACGCCATGAGGTGGTCGGCCACCCCGAGGGTCATCGGCTGCCCGTCGCGGGTCGGAATCGGCGCGGTCCCGTACTTGAGGCTCGGGTTCTTCTGCGCGATCTGCCCCACCGTGGGCGGCAGCCCCACGGCCATGGCGATCTTGCCCTGGATGAACACGTCCAGCATCGGGGTGCGGTCGCTCGCGCCGGGGTCGGGCTGGGTCAGCCCCGCGTCGATCATCCGCTTCATGAACTGCACCGCCTCGAGGTTGCGGGGGCTGTTCGCGGTGATCTTGTCGCCCTCGTTCCACGAGCCGCCGTTGCCGAAGACCCAGATCGACGTCTCCGCCTGGGCCTCCTCGCTGCCCAGCGGCATGCCGTAGCCGTAGACGCCGGCGTTGAGCCCCTTGATCTTCTGCGCCGCGTCATACAGTTCCTGCCAGGTCGCCGGGGGCTTGGCCACGCCGGCCCTGGTGAACACGTCCTGGTTGTAGAAGAGGGTGCGGGCCGAGGCGATCATCGGCAGGCCGTACATGGTGCCGTCGATCGAGGCGTTCTTGGCGAAGGAATCCTGGAAGTCGGTCAGGGTCTCGGGGGAGAGGACCTCGCTGGCCGGGTAGAGCAGGTCGTCGGCGGCGAAGCCGGAGAACGCGTCGATGTTGAGGATGTCCGGCGCGGAGTTCGCCTGCACCTTGGTGCGGATGACGTCGTTGATGTTGTCCCAGGACTGGATCTCGAGGTTGACGGTGATGCCCTGGTTCTTGGCCTGGAAGTCGGCGATGATGCCCTCCCAGAGGGCCTTGGTGCCGGTGCTGTAGCTGGGGACCAGCAGCGACACCGTCTTGCTGTCACCGCTCGCCTCGTCCTTGCCGCCGAACCCGCAGGCGGTCAGGGCCAGGCCGGTGATCGCGAGCGCCGCCGTCGTGCGCAGGAATCGTTTCACTTCTGCCTCCATAAGGGACGGAACGTGAACCGCCGTGATCAGACGCGCGCGGTCGCTGCTCGTTCCTGACTGGTTAGCCCATGAACCTCTCACGATCGTGCTGTAGCAGGGATTCTGCGATGCTCGTCGATGAGCGTCAAGACCAACCGCTCACGATTCGGTCACGGTCGATGCCCGACGGGCACCGACGCCTGTGGATCCCGCTCGCCGGCCACGACCCGGCAGAGGTGGGCGACCGTGACGGCCATCGCCTCCCGTGCCGGTGCCAGGCAACGGCGCGGTCGCCACCCCGTTCAGCAATGCTGGCCGCACGATCCGCGCATGGGCGCCCAGACATGGCGGACAGCCCCTTGCCATCGATGAACGTTTGATTGACACTGCTCAATAGCCATGGCAAGTAGGCAAGTTCGATCAGGCTCCGTCATCGAGGAGTGATCACTGTGGTCCCAACGCCTGAGTTCAATCCGTCCCGTCGTGACCTGCTCCGATCCGGTGTCGTCCTGGGCGCCGCCGCCGGCCTCGGCGGCGCCGTCGGCGCCCCCGCCGCGGCCGACGCCGGTGACGCCGCTCCCGAGCGCGGCGACGGCGAAAAGAGCATGACCAATGTGCCGTTCGAAGGCTTCGACCAGGTCCGCGTCGGGCTCATCGGTCTCGGCGAACGCGGCGGCGGCCAGGACCTGCGGTTCGCCGCCGTCTCGACGATCACCGCCGTCTGCGACATCCGCCCCGAGCGGGTCAACCGCACCGTCGGCCGGATCATGCGGCAGGGTTTCCAGGACACCGCGCCGGTCGGCTACTCCGCTGGCGAGGAGGACTACCTCAACCTCCTCCGCCGCGACGACATCGACCTCGTCTACATCGCCACCCCCTGGGAGTGGCACTACCCCATGGCGAAGGCGGCCATGGAGCACGGCAAGCACGTCGCCGTCGAACTGCCGATCGCGCCGTACCTGGACCAGATCTGGGACCTCGTCCGCACCTCGGAACGGACCAGGAAGCACTGCATCCTGCTGGAGAACGTCAACTACTTCCGGCCCGAGATGGCCATGTTCAACATGGCCCACCGGGGGCTGTTCGGCGACCTGCAGCACGCCTCCGGCGGGTACGTCCACGACCTGCGCTGGCCGTACCTGTTCGGCGGCGCCTACCACCCGGAGCACTGGCGGCGCCGGTGGCAGACCAGGATGAACGCCTCGCACTACCCGACCCACGGCCTGGGGCCGGTGTCGGCCACCCTGGGCATCAACCGCGGCGACCGGTTCGAGGAACTGATCGCGGTCGCGTCCCTGCCCAAGGCGTTGGCCCTCTTCCGCGAGGAGGACCCCCGGATCGGCTCCGACCACTCGTCGTGGGACGACGCCCCCTACATCTCCGGCGACCGGCACACCTGTTTCGTCACCACCACCAGTGGTCGTTTCATCCGGATCGAGCACGACGTGAACTCGCCGCACCCGTACAGCCGGGAGACCACGCTCACCGGCACCCGAGGGTCCATCGAGGTCGACAACGCCCGGATCTACCTCGAGTCGCTCGGCCACAAGAACCACACCTGGCGGAGCGGCACCGAGTACAACACCATCCTGCGCCAGCACGACCACTGGTTGTGGCCGACGCTGGAGCAGTTGGCCAGCCAGTACGGCGGCCACGGCGGCGGCGACTTCATCTCCATCTGGCGCCTGGTCCAGACGATGCGGCTCGGCATGACCCCCGACATCGACGTCTACGACTCGGCGGCCTGGTGTTCGGTGATCCCGCTCAGCCACGAGTCGTTGAAGACCGGCCGGATGCACCCGGTCAAGGTGCCCGACTTCACCCGCGGACACTGGCAGGAGGCGCGGCCCACGTTCGACCGGCCGAGGCCCGCGGACCCCTGGCTCGACAAGGAGTAGCTCCTTCGACGCAACCGGCGCCGCGCCGGCCGATCACCGCCCGGCGCGGCGCCGACGAGCGTGAACGGCCCGGACCCGTGCCCACCGGCCCAGCCCGCTGGCCGGCGCCGTCCAGGGTGCTGCCGAGCAGTGCCGCGGCGAGCAGGGCGCAATGGTCTTTGTGACATGCGGGTTTCTTGAGCAGGCAACAGTGCGCCCCGCACCCCTGCCGGCCCCCGGCGAACCGGCAGGACGAACTGGGCCACAACGACAGTTGACGACTTGGCGGTCAGCCGGTGCCGGCGGTCGCCGGATCGCTCGGCGGTTCGCTCTGCGGCACGGGAGGCCCCTGGCCCTGACGGTCCTTCGCGCCGCCCGAACCGCCTTCCTCGTGGCGGGTGTCGTCGTGGCGCAACCGGTGGCCGAGCAGCTCCTCGATCCACTGGGCGGCGGCCTTCCGCATTGCCGTGATCTCCTGAAGCGCCCTGGCCAGCTCCTCCTCTCTTCCCCGCGCCGCCTGGTCGGCGGCGAGGCCGTCGACGTGCCTCTGCAGGATCGTCATCCACCTGTGGCTGAGTTGCTCGGCGCTGCGGGCCTGTCTGAGGTGTACGTCGAGTTCGTGCTCCAGTTTCAGTCGTGCCTCGGCGTACGGCAGGAGGGCTGCCTGGACCCGGTCGTCGAGTTGCACCCAGGCATCGGGCTGACAGGTGAGCTGCTTGCCGTTCCGGGCGTAGGGCCACGGTTTCATCGTGCGCAGCTTCTGCTGCAGCTCCTCTTCCAGTTCCCTCGCGGCGTGCGGTGGGAAGCCGCGGGAACGCTCGGCCGCGAAACGTTCCAGTCTCTGGGTCGCATGCGGCATGAAGGACTGGGCGTACCAGCTCAACAACTCGGGATGCAGGCCCTCGGACGACCAGGTGAAGGTGGCATGCACAGTGAAGGTGAACACGTAGCCTCGGGCCGGCACCACGATCGGCTCGGCCCGTCGTTGTTCGACGACCTGGCCGGGCGCGGGCGGATCCGGCGCCCGGACGAGTTCCAGCTGCTGGAGCGTGGCGTGCAGGCTCTTCCAGCGCTTCTTCGACCACTCGCCGACGTCTTTCCCCACGTCCCGCGCGGCCTTCATCGTTCGGCTGCCGCGTTGTTTCCAGCCTTCCGGAGGCGTCGACCCGGTGCCGGGGGCGTCGGTCATGTCAGCCTCCCTCGTCGCGGATTCCTCTGAGCGGGCGGCCAGGCTGGACGGCTCCTTCGGTGTGCTCGCTAGGCGGGGCAGACTCTTTGACCGACGAGTGTCATGCCACGGAGCGGCATCACTTCGTCGCCGGTGACGTGTCGATGATCCGTCCTGAAGCTAACAAGGCGACGCCGTGACTCGCCGCCGTCACGCCGAGATGACGACGGCCGATTCAGATATTTTGACAAGTACGACTATCCGGGCATTCTTCCCATGCGGCCCGACGCCTTCGGGCGCATGTCAGCGAGCCCCGTCCCGCTGCTCCGAGAGCTCATCGGCAGCGGGGGTCGCCACCACCCGCTGACCTGCCCCTAGGATCGTCGGCATGCAGGAGGGCCGGTGGACGACGATCACGCCGTCGCAGTTCACGCACGAGCGGGAGGCGTTGGCGCACGTCCAGGCGTTGCTGCCCGACACCGAGCCCTACCGTGCCTGGTCGAACTTCACCTTCACCGCCCAGACCGGCCACCCCTACGAGGTCGACCTGCTGGTGGCCGGCCCGGGCGGGCTCTACCTGATCGAGATCAAGAGCCTCAACGGCGAGCTCACCTCCAGCGGCTCCAACTGGATCCTGCGCGGCCCCAGCGGCACCCGTACGTTCGACAACCCGCTGCACCTCGCCGACGCGAAGGCCAAGAAGCTCAAGTCCCTGCTCCAGGTGGCGGCGAACCAGCGTAAGGGCCCGCCGGTGAAGATCCCGTTCGTACAGGCGGCGGTCTTCCTGTCCAAGCCGGGGCTGATCGTCAACCTCGCCGAGCACCACCTGCACGGCATCCACGGTCCCGAGCCGGCCCCCGGCCACCAGCCCGGCCCGCTGCCCACCATCGGCACGCTGCTCATGTGCCCCCCGCAGGACGAGCGACAGCGGGTTACCAAGGAGACGTCGGCCGCGCTGCCGGAGCTGCTCAAGGCCGTCGGCATAGCCCGCAGCCGCAAGCACTACCAGATCGGGTCGTGGGAGCTGGACACCCGCCCGTTCGACCTGGGCCCGACGTGGCAGGACCACCACGCCCGCCACCGGGACCTTGAGCGCGAGCACCGGCGCATCCGGATCTACCTGGTCGAGCGCAACGCCGTGCAGACGGAGCGAGCCAGCATCGAGCGCGCCGCCAAGCGCGAGATGACCGTCCTGCACGGCATCAACCACCCGGGCATCGTGCGGGTCGACTCGATGGAGTCGCACGAGGCCGGGCCGGCCCTGATCTTCCGGTACGACCCCCGCTCGATCCGGCTGGACCACTACATGGCTCAGTACGGCGACCGCCTCGACGCGCTGAGCCGGCTCGCCATGATCCGTCAGCTCGCCGAGACGGTGGCGTACGCGCACCGCCGGCGGTTGCACCACCGGGCACTGTCTGCCCGCAGCGTGCTCGTCAGCCCGGGGCGCAGACGCCGGGGCGGCAGCGAGGACGAGGCCTGGCTGACCCCTCAGCTGCAGCTCAGCGACTGGCAGGCGGCGACCCGGGGCGCCGACACCGCCGGCGGCAGCAGCGTCGATCCGCTGACCCTCTCCTCGCACGCCGCCTCGCACATCGAGCGCTCCGCCGAGGCATACCTCGCGCCCGAGCTGACCGCCCCGAACCCCGACGCGGTCGCGATGGACGTGTTCGGGCTGGGCGCGCTCGCGTACCTGATCCTGACCGGCGAGCCGCCGGCGACCAAGCGCCCCGAGTTGCTCTCCCGGCTGGCCCGGGACAACGGGTTGCGGGCCGTCGCGGTCGCCGACGGGATCAGCCCGTTCGCCGACGAGCTGATCCAGGCGGCCACCGCCCCGGTGCCGACCCAGCGGCTCACCACCGTCGCCGAGTTCGTCGAGATGCTGCAGGTCGTCGAGGACGAGTTGACCGCCCCGCCGCCCGCCTCCGTGCAACCCGAGGAGCAGGAGCCCGAGCAGGTCGACCCGCTGGAGGCGCGCGGCGGCGACCGGGTCGGCGAGTGGACGATCAAGAAGAGCCTCGGCACCGGCTCGACGTGCCGGGCGTTCCTCGCGCACAACGAGCGCACCGGCAAGGATGAGGTGCTCAAGGTTGGGCTGTCCGACGAGAAGGGCGCCCGGCTGGCCCACGAGGCCCGGGTGCTCGGCCCGCTCACCGACTCCCGGGTGATCCGGCTGGCCCGCCCCGAGCCGCTGCAACTCGGCAACCGCACCGTCGTGGTGCTGGAGCACGCCGGCGACCACACCCTGGCCCGCAAGCTGCGCGACGACGGCCGCCTCACCGTCGACGAGCTGGAAACCTACAGCGACTACCTCTTCGGCGCCCTCGACTACCTGGAGGGCGAGGGCGTCTACCACCGCGACATCAAGCCCGACAACATCGCCATCCGGATCCGCCCGAACCGCACCCGGCAGCTGGTGCTCTTCGACTTCTCCCTGGCCGGCGTCTCGGTCAAGGAGATCGCCGCCGGCACCCCCCGCTACCTCGACCCCTTCCTCGGCACCGCCGCCCGGCAGGTCTACGACAAGCACGCCGAGTGGTACGCCCTCGCGGTCACCCTGCACGAGATGGCCTCCGGGGAGCTGCCGGTGTGGGGCGACGGCGGCACGGAGCCGCAGCTCACCGAGGGCCCGCCGGTGCTGGCCGTGGAGGCGTTCGACCCGGCGATCCGCGACGACCTGGTCGACTTCTTCCACCGGGCCCTGCACCGGAACCACCGGGAGCGGTACCCGTCGCTCAAGGACATGCGCGACGCCTGGCACGACGTGTTCCGCCGCTCCGACGCGAGCACCCCCGTCGGCACCGACCATCCGGACATCGAGGCCGACGAGCCAGACGAGACGGCCGCCGAGGCGGCCCGCGACGAGGCCGCGTCGAGGGCGACCCGGGCCACCGCGCTGGAGGCCGCCGGCCTCGCCCCGCGCGCCGTCTCCGCCGCCCACCGGCTCGAGGCCAGCACCGTCGGCGAACTGCTCACCGTGGCGAACAAGCTCGCCACGCTCCCCGGCCTCGGCGCGCGGACCCGCAAGGAGCTGCAGCGCCGGGTCAAGGAGTGGCGCAACCGGCTGGGGGAGCGGGAGACCATTCCCACCACCCCCGCCGCCCGCAAGGCGGCCAGCGCCGAGGTGGCCACCGAGACCGCCGCCGGCCACGGCGACGCCGATCTGGTACGCGTCGGCCTGGACGCGATCGCCACGCTGCTGCTGCCGGCGAAGAACGGCCGCAACGGCACCGAGATCGAGGGCACCCGACTGCTGCTGCACCTGCCGGACTCCTCCGGCGCGCTGCCGGCGCTGCCGCCCTGGCCGCAGCAGCCGCAGGTCGCCGCCGCGCTCGGCGTCACCCCCGGCCGGGTCGCGCAGATCCTCGGCAAGCAGCGCAAACGCTGGCACGACATCCCGGTCGTCGGCAGCGTGCGTACGCAGATCATCGAGCTGCTGCGCGACGGCGGCCGGGTGATGGGGGTTCCCGAGCTGGCCACGGCGCTGCTTGGCAGCCGCGGCTCGGTGCGCACGGGCGACGCCCTGCGCCGGGCGGTGGCGCTCGCCGCGGTGCGGGCCGCCGTGGAGGTCGACGCCCTCGCCGACGAGCCGCGCCTGCTGCTGCGCCGGCACGGCGAGCGGCTGCTGGTGGCCCTCGAAGCGGGCGAGGACGACGCCCCGGACACCCCGGCCGCGCCGGCCCTGCTCGACTACGCCGACGCCCTCGGCAAGGCCGCCGACAAGCTCGCCGCCAGCGAGGTGCTGCCCAGCCCGGCGACGGTGCTGCGTACCCTCGCGGCGGTGACCGCGCCCGGCGGGGCGGCCGACGCGATCGACGACCGGCGCCGGGTGCTGCTCGCCGCCGTGGCCTCCGAGCGGGCCGCCGCGACCGCGCGGCTGGAACTCTATCCGCGCGACCTCGACCCGGTCCGGGCGCTGCGGCTGGCCCAGGCGGGCGTCGTGCCGCCGGCGACCGCGCCCGACGCGCGGCGCGGGCTGACCCCGGCGCAGGTCGCCGACCGGGTGGCCGCGCGGTTCCCGGAGCTGGAGCAGTTGCCGCCGCACCCGAAGCTGGACCGGCTGCTCGCCGACGCCGGCTTCGAGCTGCGCTGGGACCGCGACCGGTACGTCCCGCCGCCGCCCCGCAACGCCTCGTCGTCAGTGTCGATCCTGCAGCGCCGCCCGTCGGCGACGGCGGCGCCGAGCCGGTGGACGGCGGAGTCGCCAGAGATGGCGGCGGCGATGCGCGCCGAGGAGCGGCTGACGGGTGCCAGGTCCGCCGGTGGCTTCCGGGCCCTGACGGTACGCCTCAACCGGTACGCCCTGGCCCGGGAGGAACTGGCCCGGCGCTTCGACGCGCGACCGGTGAACGTGGCGGCCCGTTTCCTGGCGCACCTGCACGCCCTGGTCGACGCCCGCCCGAAGCCGACGTGGGAGACGGTGCTCGGCGCGGACGTCGCGGAGCCGGGCTCCCGGGCGGCGATCAAGCTGGGCGAGTACGTCGAGCAGGCGTGGCAGCTCGCGGCACCCGAGCTGCGCGCGGAGCTGCGGGCCGGCGATGGGCCGGTGCTGCTGCACGACGCGGCGGTGCTGGCGCGCTACCGGGCGATGGACCGGCTCTACGAGTTGGCCGACGCGGCGCGTGCCGGAGCGGGCGACGTGTGGCTGCTCTGCCCAATGGAGGACCCGGCGCTGCTGCCCAAGCTGGACGGCGCGGTGGTGCGGGTGGGCGACAACGAGTGGATCGCCCTACCGGATGCCTGGGTCGTCAACGCCCACCGCAGCGCAGCCCTCGCTTGACGCCCGGCCATCCGCCGTGGCCTCGACGCTTCGGGCCACGTCGTTGCCGGGAGCATGGAGGGGTGTGCCCGCGTAGGCGGGAGCCTCGTGCGCGAGGGTTGCCATGTTTTCCGGCTCGCGAGCCACGGCGAGGGCCGGTGAGCCGTGCAGGCCCCACAAGCCGGCCTCGACCCAGCAGAGCTGGCGGTATTTCCCCGGTGCCATGGCCTGCGATCCGAAGTCCCACCCGACGGCTGACACGGGCTTCCCGGCGAACTGCCGTCGCGCCCGCTCACGGTAGGCGTCCCTGGTGATTGTCGCGGGATGCAGGAAGGACAGGTCGAACCCGTTCTCGGCGAGCCCGAACGCGGCCAGGCCGAAGAGCATGGTGCACGCGATCCCGCTGTCGGCGCAGTAGTCGGCGATGCGAGCGGCACCGTGTAGAGCGCCCGCGTACGACAGCACGTACAGGCGGCGGACCGGGTGAAACCGCTGGTATTCCCGCAGCGCCGCCACGATCGTCGCGCCGGAGGCGACGGTGTCGCCGATCAGCAGCGTCGAGCCGCCGGCGTCGAACCGCGCGTAGGACACCTCGACCGTGGCGTCGTCGGAGGCGACGGCCACCCTGCTCGTGGAGACGAGATTCGCCGGCAGGTTCCGGCCCGCCTCGACGGCGACCGCCTCCGCGAGCTGGTAGACGAGGCCCTTGCTCAGGATGATCAGCTCGGCGATGTCGGCGCCGTCGAGTTCGTCCCGGATGTGCCGGACGAACGCCCGACTGCTGGCGAGGCACGCCCGCCGGAACGGCAGGTCCGTCAGGTTGCGGTCGAACAACAGCGCCTCCAGGTGCCGGTTGTGCACCAGGTGGAGACCGGTCACCCCCGTCCTGTTGCCGATCGGCTCGACGGCGCTGGACCCCGTGTCCTCGATCATGCCGTCGTGCTGGGCACTCGCGACGCGCCGGCACTGATTCTCCGGAGGGCGTCGAGCATCGGTGCGTCGATGTCGAGCACGTTGTTCTCGTACTCGTCCAGTGCGGCGGAGAGCCAGGCAGGGCGAGGTTGGGACGCCTTGGGTCGGTCGGCCAGCGCCACGAGGGTGCGACCGGCGGCGGCGAAGTCGTCGACCACCTCGGTGGCGAGCGCCGCCACGTGCGGGTGCACGTAGTCGGTGACCCGCACGCCGCGATATTCCAGGACGTCACTGCGGTACTGCGAGTTGCGGGGAGCGACCACGATCACGGGCGTTCCCAGCGTGACCGCTGCCGCCATCTCGACACCGATGCCGATACCGCGGCGTACCCGGGCGTCGACGATGACCGCCGTCGCCACCATCACCTGGTACATGTCCCGGCCGAACTGGCCCAGCGTGTTGCCCGCGTCCGGTATCGGATCGTCGGGGTTGAGGAAGACGACGTCGCAGGGAGCCGCCCCGCCCGCCACCTCTTCCCGTTCCACATCGGTCCAGCAGAGACGCTGTTGGTCGCCTCCGCCCTTGATGATCGATCCGGAGCAGTAAACGGAGATCAGCATCATCGTGCCCTTCGGTCGGGATCTGTCTGGTTCAACGTGACATCGAGCCTGTTGGCGACGACGGCCACCACGGTCAGTGCCTGCTGGATGGTCGCCGCGTTCTGGAACCGGAGGCGCTTCCGCCCGCGGATCACCGCCTCGCGGAGCCGGGCGCGCAGCACTGGATGCTGGGTGGCGGTGGCGACGGCGCCGAACTCGGGGGTCGAGCGCAGGGAAAGCAGATCGGGCCAGCGGGCGCTGCGGTGGACGAATTCGTGGATGCCGAGCCAACGAAGGCCGAGGTCGAACGAGCGGGCGGACAGCACCCGGTCCGCGAGGGAGGCTCGCATCTGGCGGATGCCGCAGGAGAAGTCGCCGAAGTCGAAGTCGGCGACGATGGCGGCGTCGAGGTCGCGGAGGTAGCTGGCGAGGTATTCGCGGGACAGGAACATGTCGATCCTGGCTCGTTCCTCGGCTCCCAGGGTCACGGGCACCGTGGCCCGGACGAACCGGCTGATGAATGCCTGCCCGTCGAGCCGTTCGGGCACCTCATGCAGGTGCGTCTCGACGTCACCGGCCCTCGTGGGCCAGCGACGTGCGATGCTGGCGAGCGTCGTGGCCAGCTCGCCGTCCGGCTGCAGCGCGCTGCCCCAGCTCTGGCCGATGTCGGTGGCGGTGTTCTGCGCGTAGCGAGGCCGCCAGACGAGGCCGTCGGTGAGGCTGCGGTGCGGGGTCAGTTCGTAGGGATTGCGGGCGTCGCTGCGGTATTCGACGGCCTTGTGTTCCACGTAGGAGTCGAGGTCGGCGATGTGCGAGGAGTAGTGGACCACGCCGCGAACCACGAGCGACCTGATCCGGGTGAGGAAGACCGACAGGCTGGGCACCTCGAACAGGTACGACGCGGGAAGGATCAGTTCCTCGTCGGTGGCGAGCACGGCCAGCCGCGTCGCGTGCAGCACCTGGGTCAGATCCGCCTCGGTGAAACGGGCCGTCTGCGGGCGGCCGTAACAGGACCGGATCTCCGGATTGAGATACTGCACGAAGATCGGCCGTGCGCGGTCATAGGTCAGCGGCGTGGCGAAGCGTTCTTCCGGATAGAGGCTGAGCTGGTGCCCCGCCACATGCAGGTGCAGGTCCCGGCCTGCGACATAGCCGTCACGCCGTGCGCTGACATCCTGCTGGGGCGCGGTCACGCGTCACTCATGGCGCCCGGTCGGGGCGACCCACGGTGAGGTCACGGCCTGCGGTGTACGCGTCCCGGCCGGCGGTCACGTTCTGCTGCACGGTGGTGGACTGGTCGACGCCTTCGCCGGCCGCCCGGACCGCGGCGACCAGCTCCCGTATCGCGACGGCGAAGTCCGGGTCCTCCTCCAGCCGGGCCTGCAACCGGCCCTCCCACCGGGCCGCCTCCAGGGCCGACGCCGCATCTCTGCGGTCCGGTGAGGCGGTCAACACCCGTTCGCGCGAATCCTCCAGGACCCGGTCCGCGCGGGTGACCGACTCCGTCTCGTCGCGACCGAGAATGCGTGCCGCGTGGTCCTTCACGTTGAGCCACACGTCCGAGACCATGGCCTGGATCAAAGCCGCGCTCGCTGCGGCGGCCAGGCCTGCTGCCGACAGGTCGTCCATGGATCACCGCATCTGTTGTGATGGCGCACACCGGGAACGGGCACCGCCCAGTATGCCAACGCTAAAATGCCTGTCAAGAATGCGCTTTGCCTTCCCGCTATTGATCCAGTGCCGATAGAAACCGTCGTTTGCAACGGAAATCGCCTATCGCTTGTACGGCGGTTGGTGTCGAAGCCGATCGTGGGGGGCGTCGCGCTGTCGTCATCACGACAGTTCGCTCCGGTCGGCGCAAGCAACCACCGGCGCTGCGCATGGCTGTCCGGCACGCGAGTGGTGGCACCGGGCAGGAGGTGTCTATGCGAACAGCGACAACAGTGCTGTCTGCTCCGGCGTGGGGCGTATCGGGGCGTCCGCCCCGGCGGTGGGGAAGACCTGGGCGACCTCGAGGTCGCCCCTGGGAATGCTCGTCGCGATCCCGATCTTCACACCCCTGGCCGTGAGGGTCTCGAGCAGGCGGCGACTGTCGAGAAGGTACGCCGCGGACGCGGCCAATTGGCGCAGGGTTTCGGTCACCAGGCGTCGCTGCCCTGCAAGCCGTGCGACACATTGGCTTGACAAAGCCCAAGTGCGTGGCTCGCACCGTCGAGCAGTTGCTTGTAGGTGATGACTTCGATCCGCGCGAGATGGCTGCTGTAGATTCGCAGAACCTCGTTCATGTCCGCCTCATCGAGGTCCGGCTGGAAGCGAGGGTGGCCGACCACCACCGTTGCCCCGGCCCGGCGCACATCCACGCCGTGCCGGTCACGGATGCGTGGGCGGTCTTCGTCGAGAGCGACCAGGTAGTTCATCACCTGGCCGACCGCCCGGTGCACCTCCCCGTTGGGGATCAGGCCGTTGCGCTGATGGGTCATGATCCGCACGTTCGCCTTCTTCAACTCCACCAGGTGCAGCGAGCCGTCGGGCCGGAGAAGGGGGATGTCCAGCTCGCTGCCCGTGACGAGCCGGCGCCGGCCGATGTCCGGCAGGTAGGTTCCACCGAATATCCAGAGGTTGCCTTGAAGTTCGCGTTGAAGGTCGGCCTCGGTGCTGTGCGGGTTATGAACTACGGCCGTCAGCCGCTGCAGGGCATCCGACCGGATCTTGAGCTGAGCGAGGTGAGCCAGCTCTTCCATGCTCATCTCTTCGGTTCTCGTGGGTCGGCCGGCATTCGCGTCTGCCCCAGCCGGGCGCTCTTCGACAGTCAGGCGGTTGGTCAGCACCTCTCGTAGCCAAACAGAGGACTCCCGCTGGCCCCGGAGCACGTAGTGCCCAGGCTCCTCCTCGTTTTCGGAGATGGCAGACGCGGATTCGAACACACCGACGAGATGGCGCTGAAGGTCGGCGGCCGTGGCGGACGGGTTCTCGGCGAGGAACGTACGCGCGGACGACTCGACGATGCTGCCGAAAGCCTCCGTGGTCCGACGTATGAGAGTCAGCAGATTGAGCCGTGACCCCGGGAAGAGTTGGTACTTGATCTCGACGTCCGGTCGGAGCATGGTGTTCATCGCGTAGGCCAGCGCGTCCTCGATGCGCTCACTCGCGAGCAGGTCCTCCTCTTCCCGTGCGGCGGCCTCCGCGTAGCGGAGCAGGGAGAGCAGTTCCTTGCCGCCACGGTACGGGCTCCGGCCGCCCATGTGTCTCAGCGCATCCTGAAGGAAGCCGCGGACATGTTCCGAGGCGCCGAGTTTCATGATCTTCTCGATCAGGAGCCGGAGCGTGTAGTCGGACCTCGTTCGCACTTGACCCTGCACCTCATCACGTCGAGCCGCGCAACAGGCAAGGATCATGCAACGCCCCACCGACATTCGTCCCTGGCATCTCCGCAGCGACCTGACGCAGATGACAAGGCGGTTGGCCGAAGCGGGGTTGACGGAGCCCGACAAGGCACGTCGGAACCTCGGCGCGTTGCCGGCTGCCGCGCCCGATCGCGTCGTACAGCGCCATCCGCAACCCTCAGCGCAGGCCGAGAGGCGTACTTCGCCGTACCTTGTGTCGTCCGACAGGGTCGCGCGGATGGGTGGCCGAGGTGCGCCTCGGGATCGAGGCGCTGGTGGCGGGCCACAGCCCCGCCAATTGGACGTAGATCTCGCGCTTGTCGATCGCCTCGCCGCGCCGGTTCAGGACGTAGCCGGTCAGCCAGATCCAGCCGGCGTACGTCGGTTGGTCGGAGACCGAGACGACGCGGAAGGTCAGCGCGCGTTCCCCGGCGAACTGCACCGAGGCTCGGCCGTCGACGACGAGCAGATCGCCGGGGGATGGGCGCGCGGTCACCAGTGACCGGAGTTGTGCTGGTACTCCTGCGGCGGCCGGCACTCCCGCGCGTGCATGGTCTGCCAGTCGCGCAGCGCCCGCTTGATCCGGTCGTTCTCCTGGCTGAGCAGCCGTACCGTCTCGTTGAGCATGGCCAGCTCGTCGGAGACCCGGGCCTGGAACTCGCGTACCTCCACGGGGTCGACGCCGCGCCGGCGCGCGGCGAACTCGCGGGTCCGCACCTCGTGCGGCGTCAACCGGCCCGGATAGCCGGCCGGGTAGGGCTGGCCGCCTCGATACACCTGAGCCACGACGATCCTCTCTGCGGGCAGGCGGGAGCGCGGAGGCTCCGCAGGGTGGGTCTGGAAGGGCGGGTCGTCCACGTGGGGGCCGCGGACGACCCGCCCGCTCCGCCGCCGCAGCTCGATTCAGCGGTACGACAGCAGAGCAGCCCGGCGGGTCGGGACGGGCACGGGCACCCGCCCCGACCAGGGGGATGAGCCGAACTCGTTGCCACGCGAGGACCGGCTCGGAATCAACATAGCTAGACATGTCAGATGAGTCAACGTTGCTTGTTAGGCGCGTCGCGGTGTGATCGAATCGGATTGCCACGCGAGGAGTGCCATGCGAGAAGTGCCGGATTACTGGCGCATCGCCGACGATGTGATCGCCGACGTCAGATCCAAGAAGTTGAAGCCGGGGGACAAGCTCCCCTCGATCGCCGAGCTGCGCGCGAGCTATGGCGTCAGCCACGGGGCCGTGCAGATGGCCTACGCCCGACTGGAAGCGCTCCGTGTGATCCGCCGGCAGCAGGGCAAGGGCGTCTTCGTCACCGACCCCAGGACCTGGATGCGGGAGCCGTAGGTAGCGGGCCGGCGACGGAAACGGGCCTTACGGGCTACCCCGTCCCATCGATGGGGCGGCTAGAGTCGTCGGGTGATCGACCGGAAGCTGCTCTTGTCCGACCTGCAGAAGCAGGTCAAGAACCTGGAAAAGGACCTGCGGGAGCAGGCCGAATCGGTCGAGGAGGTGCGCCTCCGCCTGCGTGGCGAGTACGACCACGCCTTCAAGGTCGGGCGTACCGCCGCCACCTGGGCAGCCTGGCGCGACGAGCGCGTGACCCAGGTCGCCGTCGCCTGGGTGCTCGGCACCGTCTTCGTACGCTTCTGCGAAGACAACGGCCTGCTGCCCGACCCCTACCTGGCAGGGTCGGGGGACCGCTTGGTCCTCGCCGAGGAAGCCGAGGCGCAGTATTTCCGCGACCAGCCCGACAAGACCCTCCGCGACTGGCTACACCAGGGCTTCGACGCCATCGCCAGCACACAGGCGGGCAAGTCGCTGTTCGACAAGCGGCACAACCCGCTGTACCAGATCCCGCTGTCCCACGACGAGGCCAAGAACCTGATCGCCTTCTGGCGTCGACGCGGCGAGACCGGCGGCTTGGTCCACGACTTCACCGACCCCGAGTGGGACACGCGCTTCCTCGGTGACCTCTACCAGGACCTCTCTGAGGCGGCCCGCAAGACCTACGCCCTGCTCCAGACGCCAGAGTTCGTCGAGGAGTTCATCCTCGACCTGACCCTCACTCCGGCGATCGCCGAGTTCGGCCACGACGTGGTCAAGATGATCGACCCCACCTGCGGCTCCGGGCACTTCGTCCTCGGCGCGTTTGACCGGTTGCTGAAGGAATGGGAGCAGCACGCCCCCAACCGTGACCTGCACGAGCGTGTACGTCTCGCTCTCGACGCTGTCCACGGCGTCGACATCAACCCGTTCGCGGTAGCCATCGCCCGCTTCCGCCTCCTGGTCGCCGCCCTCCGCGCCAGTGACGTTGAGACCCTCGCCGACTCGACCGGCTATACCTTCCCAATGCATCTCGCGGTCGGTGATTCGCTGATCAAGCACCGCGCCGGCACCCTCTTCGGCGACGACCCGATGACGGACTTCACCTACGCCACCGAGGACGTGCAGGAGCACTCGGGCATCCTCAGCCCCGGCCGTTACCACGCCGTGGTAGGCAATCCGCCGTACATCACCGTCAAGGACAAGGGCCTCAACGAGGCTTACAGGGACATGTACGAGACCTGTGCCGGCAGATACGCGCTGTCTGTGCCCTTCGCCCAACGGTTCTTCGAACTTGCAAAGGCAGCCGACTTGGACGGCAATGGTGCTGGTTACACTGGGCAAATTACGGCCAACTCGTTTATGAAGCGTGAGTTTGGTAAAAAGCTCATTGAGCGATTTTTTTCCACCCGCGTCAACTTGACTCATGTTATCGACGCGTGTGACTGGTCAGGTGCTCGTCGGCGGGTCGGCTTGACCTGGGGCGTTCGGGTTGGATCATGGTTGGGTGTGCGGAACGCCGTCGATCGTGGAGC
>NZ_JBFAAF010000096.1:0-21697 GCF_040639595.1 Micromonospora sp. NPDC023814 | reverse complement strand
TCACAAACACATGATCGACAGGCGGCTGCGTCCACGTTGCACACCCCCACCGCATCCCACCAGGTCAGACGGCCAATGGCGGCTGCCGTACTAGGACGGAGAGAATGTCAATACGTCACCACCAGCTTCATGCTCTCGTACGTGGTGCTGGCCGAGCTGACCGACAAGCAGAACGTGCTGATCGGCACCATCGTCGGCTGCGCTCTCGGCCTCGGCAGCCACCTGCTGTTCGGCGCGCTTCGTCTCCAGCGGCCTGATGACGATGCGGGCGTTGCAGGCCGCGGAGCGGCTGGCGCGGCACCGGGTCGACGTGGCGGTCGTCCACACGCCGACGATCAAGCCGTTCGACAGCGAGACCGTGCTGGCCGAGGTCGACAGCGACCGGCTGGTGCTCACGCTGGAGAACCACACGGTGGTCGGCGGGCTCTTCGAGACGGTCGCCTCGGCCGTGGTCCGGGCCGGGCTCGGCAAGCGGGTCGTGCCGGTCGCGCTGCCGGACGAGTTCCTGGCCGCCAGCGCCCTGCCGACGCTGCACGACCGGTACGGCCTGGCCACCGACGCCGTGGTCGACAAGGTGCTCGCCGAGCTGGCCTGACCGTGAGCACGGCGGCCCGCCCGAGATGTTAGGAAGGGACCCTTGTACTACCGGATGCGTTAACAGGGGTCCCTTCCTTTCACGCGGTCAGCTCGGGACGTCGCGGCGGCGGAAGCCGGCCAGGCCGGCCGCGAGTAGCACCACCGCCACCCCGGTCAGCACGACCAGCGGCAGCGCCGCCAGGTCGACCGCCGGCACCGACGGCACGTGCGTGTACGGGGACAGGTTCAGCGCCGCCTGCGGCAGGTCGAGCACCGCGCCGAGCTGCCCTAGCAGCAGGAACCCGATCAGCGCCGCCCAGGACAGCGCCACCGACCAGCGGGGCAGCAGCCCGAACAGCGCCGTCACCACCCCGGCCACCACCAGCAGCGCCGGCAGCCGCACCAGCGCCGCCCCGCCCAGCTCGGCGGTCTGCCCGAGCGGGTCGCCGGTGACCAGGCCGTAGCCGAGCCCGGTGGTGAGGCCGCCCAGCAGCACCAGGGCGAGCGCGCCGAGCGTGGCGGCGACCACCTGGGTGGTCAGCCAGCGGGTGCGGCCCACCGCCGTGGCCAGCACCGCCTCCAGCCGGCCGTCGGTCTCGTCGCCGCGCGTGCGCAGCAGCGCCTGCACGACGTACGCCCCGATGGTCAGCGCGAACAGCCCCAGCATCGCCGCCAGGTACGCGTCGATCAGTTTCGCGCCGCCGCCCATCGCGCTGATCGCCTCGGCGGCGGCCGGGTTCTCCTCGATCATGGCGTTGAACTCGTCCCCGGCGATGCCCATCGACAACCCGAGCACCGCCACCCCGATCGCCCAGCCGAGCAGTGCGCCGCGCTGCAACCGCCAGGCCAGCCCGGCGGGGCTGAGCAGCCGGGGCACGGCCGTCGCCGGCCCCCTTCGGGGCGCGACGAGCCCCGCGCCGACGTCCCGCCGGTCGGCGAGGGCGTAGGCGAGCGCCACGCCGACGACCAGCAGCGCGACGGGCAGCGCGAGCACCCACCACCGTTCGCCGGCGTACGCGCGGACCTGGTTGCCCCAGCCGAGCGGGGAGAGCCAGGACGGCCAGGCGCTGACCACGCGCAGGCCGCCGTCGGTCTGCTCGCCGAGCACGTCGCCGGCGGCCCGGAGCAGGAAGGCGACCCCGACGGTCGCGGCGGCGAGCGCGTTCGCGCCCCGGGAGGTGACCGACACCTGGGCGGTGACCGCGGCGACACCGGTGAAGGCCACCCCGACGCCGCCGACGGCGGCCGCCGCCGCGACGGACCCGGCAAGCGGCAGGCCTGCGCCGGCCAGGGCGACGGCGAGCAGGGCCGCGGCCAGCACGTTCGCCGCGACGACGACCAGCAGGGCGGCGGTGAGCAGCGCGTACCGGCCGACGACGGAGGCGCCCAGCAGCTCCGCCCGGCCGGTCTCCTCGTTCTGCCGGGTGTGCCGGACCACCGCGAAGGTGCTCAGCAGCGCGGCGAGCAGGGCCAGCGTCACGTACGTCTCGGCGACCACCACCGCGCCGAGTTCGGTGCCGGCGATGGGGCCGTTGAACGCGCGGGCGACCAGGCTGGACGCCGACGTGGTGGCGTACCCGACCCGGGACGCCTCGTCCGGGTAGAACTCCTTGACGCTGCCGGCGAGGGCGTAGCCGAGCAGGGGCGTGCCGAGCACCCAGACGGCGAGCCGGACCCGGTCGCGGCGCAGCACGAGCCGGGCGAGCCGCCCGGTGCCGGTGAACGCGCTCATCGGGCGCCCGCCTGCCGCTCGGTGCCGGCCCGGTGACCGTTGGCGGCGACGGCCGCGCGCTCGTCGCCGTAGTGGCGCAGGAACAGTTCCTCGAGGGTGGGCGGGGCGCTGGTCAGGGCGCGGACGCCGAAGCGGACGAGGTGCCCGAGCAGCTCGTCGAGGTGGGCGGGCTCGATCTCCAGGTGGATGCGGCCGTCGACCTCGCGCACCTCGTGGACGCCCGGCAGGGCCGCCAGGCCGGTCGCCGGCCGCGCGGTCTCGACCGTGACCGCCGTACGCGTGAGGTGGCGCAGCTCGGCGAGGGTGCCGGACTCGACGGTTCGGCCGTCGCGGATGATGCTGACCCGGTCGCAGAGCGCCTCGACCTCGGCCAGCACGTGGCTGGAGAGCAGCACGGTGGCGCCGTCGCGCTTGAGCTGGCGGACCTCGTCCTGGAACACGGCCTCCATCAGCGGGTCCAGCCCGGAGGTCGGCTCGTCGAGCACGTAGAGCTCGACGTCGGACGCGAAGGCCGCGACGATCGCGACCTTCTGCCGGTTGCCCTTGGAGTAGGTGCGGCACTTGCGCGTGGGGTCGAGGTCGAAGCGCTCCAGCAGGGCGTCGCGGCGGCGCCGGTCGAGCCCGCCGCGCAGCTTGCCGAACAGGTCGATCGCCTCGCCGCCGGAGAGGTTCGGCCACAGGTTCACGTCGCCCGGCACGTACGCCAGCCGGCGGTGCAGGGCGACCGCCTCCCGCCACGGGTCGGCGTCGAACACCCGCACGTCGCCCGCGTCGCGGCGCAGCAGGCCGAGCAGGATCCGGATGGTGGTGGACTTGCCGGACCCGTTGGGGCCGAGGAAGCCGTGCACCTCCCCCGCCTCGACCCGCAGGTCCAGTTCGTCGAGCGCCCGGACACTGCCGAACGTCTTGACGAGGTTGTCGATGGAGATGACGGGCATGACCCCTCCTGCCACTGGCGGTGCCGACCGTCCCCACTGTACTGACCGATGGTCAGCCGAATCAACGGTGGTGTCACCCACCGGTCAGACGCGGCTACGCTTGCCGGCATGACCGTCGAGCCGCCCGACGACACGCGTACCCGGATCCTGCGCGCCGCGCTCGACCTGTTCGCCGAGCACGGCTACCAGCGCACCCCGCTGCGCCAGATCGGCGAGCGGCTGCGGCTGACCAAGGCCGCGATCCTCTACCACTTCCCCACCAAGGAGCACCTGCTCACGGCCCTGGTCGAGCCGCTGGTCGCCGACCTTGAGGCGCTGCTGGACGCGGCCGAGGCGGGGCCGGCCGAGCGGGCGCGCCGGGCGGTGCTGGAGGGCTGGGTGGACACCATGCTGACCCACCGCCGCCCGCTGGGCATGCTCTTCCACGACATCGCCCTGATCACGCGCGGCGACACGTTCCATCGTCTGATGCGGATCGCGATGCGGGCCAACGACCTCATCGCCGGGCCCGACGCCGGGCGGCGGGAGCGGGTCCGGGCGGTGCAGGCGGTCGCCATGTGCAGCGACCCGGTCGTCTTCTTCGCCGACGTGCCCGACGAGGTGCTGCGGGCGGACATGCTCGACGGCGTGCACCGCCTGCTGGACGGCGCGCCGCCCGGGGACCACCCGGGCGCGGCCGGGGACGGCGGCGGCGCGGCGAGCGGCCGACGCCGGCCCGGCCGGCCGCGGGCGATGAGCCCGGAGCAGGTCGAGGCGGCCCGGCGGATGCACGCCGCCGGCAGCCACTCGGCGGACGAGATCGCCGCCGCGCTGGGGGTCTCGCGGGCCACCGTCTACCGCCACCTGGACCCGGTCGTCGCGGAATAATGAGACACTTTACGAGACGGTTCTGAGACGCCGCAGGGGCCCGCCGACCGGTCAGCCGTCGTGCCACATCGGGGCGCCGCGGCGCAGGGTCCGCGCCGCGATGTCCGGGGCGGACAACACGTCGACCAGCCTGCGGGCCGCGGCCACCGCGGGCGCCCCCAGCGTCGGGTGGCCGACCACCGCGTGGCACGCCTGCAAGCCGATCTCGGCCAGCTCCCGTCGGCCCAACTCCATCCGCCGCCCGCGGGCCCGCCGCTCGGCGAGCACGACCCGGAGCCGGCCGCGCACCTCCGCCCGCTCGTCGACGACGCGCCGCATCACCGCCACCGACCAGCTCCAGGCCTGCACGAACAGCAGCGGATCGGTGCGGTCGTCGGAGCCGTCGGCCAGGAGCAGCTGCTCGTGACAGAGGGCGAGGGCCGCGCCGGTGTCCCCGCTCCCGTCGAGCATGATCCGGGCCAGCATCCCCGCGCCGAGTGGCATCGACCGCCCCGGGCCGTCGTCGTCGCCCTCCGCCACGACCAGCCGCTCCAGGTGCTCCCGAGCCGCGTCGACGTCCCCCTCCGCGTAGCGGACGACCGCCACGAACTCCCGGGTGGCGGACAGCGGCCCGCCCGCCTGCTCCTCCCCGCGCAGCAGCTCGTCGCCGGCGGCCCGCAGCTCGGCCAACGGCGCGGCGGCGGCAACCAGCTCGGAGACACGCCGACGCTGCGCCGCCACCGGCGTCGCCCCGGTGGGCGCGAGCGGCGCCGGCATCGGTGCCAGCAGGTCCCCCAGCCGGCTCCACTCCCCGGCCGCGGCGCCCACCAGCAGCGCCTTGCGCAGCGCGGCCAGGGTGAGGTCGTCGGCCGGCTCGACGTTCGCCGCGCGGGCCCGCGTGACGGCGGCGAACGCGCCGAGCGCCTCCGGCCAGAACCCCGCCCGGGCCAACTCGACACCGAACTCCTCGCGCGGCCGGCCGCCCCGCCGCCCCGCCAGCGAGCCCGCCGCCAGCCTGCTCTGCAGGCGGCCGTGCCGGAACCGGTACGCCCCTGCGCCGTGCCGCAACAGGCCGACCGTCTCGGCGTGGCCGAGGAACGCCAGCAGCCGGTGCGGCAGGCGGCCGCGTGCCGCCAGCACCATCCGGGCAAGGCAGAACCGGACCCACGCGCCGTCCCCGCGCGTGTGCACCCACCAGCCGAGCCCCGCGCCGAGCCCGGCGTAGCCGAGGGCCTGCGGCGAGGGCAGCCGGGGCAGCAGCCCGGTCACCCACAGCAGCGCGGAGCCGGCCAGCACACCGACGAACCCGGCGGCGACGCACGGCACCACCGACGCGATCGTCGCCGCGCGGTCGGCCCGGACGGTCTCGACCACGCCGGTGGCCCCGAGTTCCGCGGCCGGGGCGGCGACGTCCACCCGCAGCGCGGACCGGACCGCGACGAGGGCGAACCAGACGGCGCCGAGCACGACCGCGGCCCGCAGCTCGACCGGCCATCCGGCCAGCCCGGGCAGCCGGCCCGTCGCGGCGGCCAGCTCGGGCGGCGGGGTGAACAGCCACAGCACGAACCAGGTCAGGAAGCCCCAGAACGCTCCCCGGACCAGCCCGTCGAGCACGCCGTCGCGCAGCGCGCCCCTGCCGCCGACGAACAGCACCCGTTTCGGCCGGCGGCCCAGGTCGCGGGCGCTGCCGCCGAGCGCGGCGGCCGGCACGACCAGCGCGGCGGCCGCCGCCCCCAGGTCAGCGGGGTGGTCGGCGAGAGCGGTGAGCAGCTCGCGGGTGCCCGGGTCGGCGACCATCCCGGCCACCGCTCGGAGCGCCTCCCCGGCGAGGGCGAGGACCAGCCACACCGCCAGCCCGGTACGCAGGCCGCCGACGACGGCCCAGAACAACCGGGGCAGCGCGGCCGGCAGCTGCCACCAGCGGAACTCGCGGACGCCGAGCGATTCCAGGTGCGCGGCCAGGAAGGTCAGGTAGCGCCGGGCCCGTTCCGGTTCCCACCGGCGCAGCCCCTGGGCGCCCCGGCGCGACCGCAGGGCGGCGTCGACCGCCCGGGACAGCAGCTCGTCCTCCACGGCGCCCCGCCCCCGGCTGACCGCCAGCGGCACGAGGTCGCGGGGGTCGGTGCCGGGCTGGTCGAACGCGCTGCGGGCCATCGCCACCATCAACGGCGTGGCCAGCGCCCCGCTCAGCTCCGGGTCGCCGTCGATGCGCGCCGCGACGGTCGACCAGTTGCCGGCCTGGTGCAGGGGCGCGGCGTCGACCAGGTACTCCGCCACCTCGTCCGGAAGCAGCGGCTCGATCACCACCACCGCGGCGCCGCGCACCTTCTCGCCCTGGTCGAGGTACCTCTCGTACACCGACGTCCGGCAGGTCAGGACGAAGCGCTGCGTCGGCAACTCGTTGAGTTCCTCGAGGCAGGCGGTCACCTGCTCCTCGGGCACCTCGTCCAGGCCGTCGAGCACGGGCACGACGAGGTCCGTCTCGACCAGGTCCCGCAGCACCGCCACGCGACGGGGATGGCGGGGTGCGAGCTGCGTGTACCGCCGGGCGAGGCGGTCCACCAGCCAGTCACGGAACGTCTCCACGGTCGGGTCCCACGACGCGACGGGCAGCAGCACCGGCACGGGCGCCTCGGGGTCCCGGTGCGGCGGCAGCTCACGCGCCATCCGCAGGGCGATGACCGACTTACCGGATCCGGCCGGTCCCAGCACCAGCAACCGCCCGGACGGGATGCTCCGGTAGCGGCTCCACAGTGTCCCGTGGCGGCCGGACAGGTCCATCGGACCGGCCTCGCTGGACCGGCCGATGGCCCGCCAGGACGGCATGAGCCGCTCGGCGGCGGTGCGCCAGGTCACCGGGAGCGGGTACGGCTCGTCGACCGCCCGCAGCAGCGCCTCGTCGCCCGGCTCGCGCCGGACCAGTTCGAAGAGTTCGTCCGCGGCCGCCCGGCGGTGGACCGCCGCCGCTGCCGAGCCGGCCTGCCGGTTGGTGAGGACCTGGTCCAGTACGACGTAGACGGCGATGACACCGGCGATCACGCCCCAGGCCCAGTTGACCTTCTCGAAGTCGTACCGCAACCAGACCCAGGCGGTCCCGGCCGCCGCGACGACGGCCACGAGGACGAGCAGGGCCCATGTCCACCCCCGACGCTGCACCGCCTGATTGTGATCGTCCGCCGGCCGCGCGGGCGGCCCGGGGTCGGGGCCGACGCACACCGCCGACGGCAGCCCCGGCCGTCAGGCGGCCAGCGTCGCGTAGCGGCCGGCGCGCTCCAGCAGGTCGTCGTGGGTGCCGGACTCGATAACACGGCCGTGGTCGAGCACGGCGATCCGGTCCGCGTCCCGCACGGTGGAGAGCCGGTGGGCGATGGTGATGGTGGTGCGGCCCCGGGCCACCTCGTCGAACGCCCGCTGCACCGCGCGTTCGGTCTCGGTGTCCAGCGCGCTGGTGGCCTCGTCGAGGATCAGGATGCGCGGGTCGCGCAGCAGCGTGCGGGCGATGGCGAGGCGCTGCTTCTCGCCGCCGGAGAAGCGGTGCCCCCGCGAGCCGACGACCGTGTCGTACCCGTCGGGCAGGCCGGCGATCAGGTCGTGGATCCGGGCGGCGCGGGCGGCGGCCTCGATCTCGGCGTCGGTGGCGTCCGGGCGGGCGTAGCGCAGGTTCTCCCGCACGGTGGTGTGCAGCAGGTAGGTCTCCTGGCTGACCACGCCGACGATCGCCGCCAGGTCGGCCAGGCGGAGGTCGCGCAGGTCGGTGCCGTCGATGGTGATCCGGCCGCTCGTCGGGTCGTGCAGCCGGCTGACCAGCGCGGCCAGGGTGCTCTTGCCGGAGCCGGTCTCGCCGACCAGGGCCAGGCTCGTGCCGGCCGGCACGTCGAGGGTGATCCCGGCGACGGCGGCGGTGTCGCTGCCGGGGTAGCTGAAGGTGACGTCGGTGAACCGCAGGTCGCCCCGGACGCGGCGCGGGTCGACGTCGACCGGCTCGGCGGGGTCGTCGACCTCGACCGGCAGGTCCAGGTACTCGAAGATCCGGGCGAACAGCGCCAGCGAGGCGGTCACCGAGACGCCCACGTTGAGCAGGCCCATCAGCGGCCGGAACAGCCCGCCCTGCAACGCGGTGAAGGCGACCAGGGTGCCGATGCTGAGCGTGCCGGCGGCGCCGGGCAGGCCGGCGCTGAGGTAGATGACCGCCGGGATGGCGGCGAAGACGACGCTCATCGAGGCCATCCGCCAGCGGCCGGCGAGTTCGGAGCGCAGCTCAAGGTCGACCAGGCGGGCCGACGACGCGGCGAAGCGCGTGGCCAGCGCCGGGCCGGTGCCGAGGGTCTTCGCCAGGTGTACGCCGCTGACCGACAGCCCCTCCTCGACGGTGACGTTGAGGTCGGCGAGTTCGCGCTGGCGTCGCGCGGTGATCTCGCGGCGCAGGTGGGCGACCCGGCGGGTCAGCCAGACGGCCGGCGGCAGCACGACGAGGGAGACCAGCGAGAGCCGCCAGGAGAGCGCGACCATCGCCGCCGCGGTGGCCACCACGGTGGTCAGGTTGGACGCGATCGAGGTGGCGGTGGAGGTGACCACGCTCTGCATGCCGCCGATGTCGTTGGTGATCCGCGACTGCACCTCGCCGGTGCGGGTGCGGGTGAAGAACGCCAGCGACTGCCGTTGCAGGTGGGTGAAGACGTCGGTGCGCAGCCGGTGCATGACCTGCTGCCCGACCCGGGTGGAGATCCAGGTCTGGAGGACGCCGAGCACGGAGGTCACCGCAGCGACCGCGACCATGCCGGCCACCAGCCAGACGAGCAGCGCCAGGTCGCCTTCCGGCAGGGCCCGGTCGATCACGGCGCGGAGCAGGAAGGGGGAGGCCATGGCGAGCACCGAGGACACCACGATGATCGCGGTGACCGTGGCGAGCGCGCCCCGGTGCCGGGCGAACAGCCCGCCGATGCGCCGCAGCGACACCTGGCGGGCCTGTGCCTTCTCGGCGGCGCTGACCTTGCGGGGGCCGCGGTCGCGGCCGGAGGGGTGGGGTTCCAAGGGGTACTCCCTCACGTCGGAAATGCTGAGGTTACCTCAACATGAGGGAACAACAGCTCCTCCTGCTACCGTATTCCCGTGACCGGAGACACCGACGACGTCGGGGACGGCCTCGCCGAGGCGTTCTGGGCGGTGACCCGGCGGCTGCGGCACCGCACCCGGGAGGCGCTCGCGCCGTGGGACGTCACGCCCGGCCAGTCCCGGGCGCTCGGCGTGCTCATCCGACACGGCGCGCTGCGGCCCGGCGCGCTCGCCGAGCACCTCCGCATCGCCCCGCGCTCGGCCACCGAGGTCGTCGACGACCTGGAGGCGCGCGGCCTCGTGCGACGCCGGCCCGACCCCGCGGACCGGCGCGCCACCCTGGTCGCCCCGACCGAGGAGGGCACGCGGGCCGGCAAGGCCATCCACGCCGCCCGCCGGGCCGCCGCCGAGGACCTCTTCGGTGGCCTCACGCCGGCCGACCGGGCACAGCTCGCCCGCATCCTGCGTACGCTGCGCGACTGACCGGCCGCCGACGGAGCCGGCACCGCCCCGGCCCGGGCCACTCGCCGGGGTTTGACCCGCCCGGGGTCGGGTAGCCCAGCCGCCCGTCCTGGCGACGGGACCGGGCCCCTGCGAGCGGGTGGTCCGCCACCTGCGACGCCGACAGGAGTGGTGACGGTGGGTCCGGTTCCCCCGAAAGCCGGTGACCGCTGACGATGTGCGGCATCAGTGGCGAGGCGAGGTTCGACGGGTCGACGCCCGACGCCGACGCGGTGACCCGGATGACCGAGGCGATGCGGTCCCGGGGCCCCGACGGCGAGGGCCTGTGGAACGACGGCTGGGTGACCCTCGGGCACCGCCGCCTCACCATCATCGACCTCTCCGAGGCGGGCGGCCAGCCGATGGTGCGCGAGGACCTCGGGTTGGGGCTGGTCTTCAACGGCTGCGTCTACAACTACCCGCAACTGCGCGACGAGCTGCGGGAGGCCGGGCACACCTTCCACTCCACCAGCGACACCGAGGTGATCCTGGCGGCGTACGCGCAGTGGGGCGAACGCTTCGTCGACCACCTGGTCGGCATGTTCGCCGTGGTCCTCGTGGACCGGCAGCGGCGGCGGCTGGTGCTGGCCCGCGACCGGCTCGGCATCAAGCCGCTGTACCTGGCCGAGTCCCCCGGCCGGCTGCGGTTCGCCTCCACCCTGCCCGCGCTGCTGCGCGCCGGCGACGTGGACACCACAATCGACCCGGTGGCGCTGCACCACTACCTGTCCTGGCACTCGATCGTGCCGGCGCCCCGCACCGTGCTGCGCGGCGTGCGCAAGCTCCCCCCGGCCACCGTACGGGTCGTGGAGGCCGACGGGCGCAGCCGCGAGCACGTCTACTGGCGGCCCGACTACACCCGGGACCCCGCCCACTGCGGGATGGACGCGCGGGACTGGCGGGCCGCGATCGGCGGCGCGCTGCGCACGGCGGTCCGACGGCGGCTCGTCGCCGACGTCCCGGTCGGCGTGCTGCTCTCCGGCGGCCTGGACTCCAGCATGATCGTGGCGCTGCTGGCCGAGGCCGGGCAGCACCACCTCCAGACGTTCAGCATCGGCTTCGACAGCCGTGGCGGCGAGGTCGGCGACGAGTTCCACTACTCCGACCTCGTCGCCCGCGCCTTCGACACCGACCACCACCGCATCCGGCTCGCCGACGACGACCTGGTCCCGGCGGTACGCCGGACCGTCCACGCGATGACCGAGCCGATGGGCAGCCACGACGTGGTCGCCTTCCACCTGCTGTCCGAGCAGGTCGCGCGGCACGTCAAGGTGGCCCAGTCCGGGCAGGGCGCCGACGAGGTCTTCGCCGGCTACGGCTACCACCAGCCCCTCGCCCGGGTGCCCCGCGACAGCGCGGCGGACGCCTTCGCCGACGCGTTCTTCGACCGGGACCACGCCGAACTGTGCCGGGTGGTCAGCCCCGCGTACGCCTGCGACCGCGACGCCAGCCGCGAACTGCTCGCCGCCGACCTGGCGGCGAGCGGGGCGGACACCGCGCTGGACGCCGTGCTGCGCCTGGACACCCACCTGATGCTCCCCGACGACCCGGTGAAGCGGGTGGACAGCATGAGCATGGCGTGGGGGCTGGAGGTGCGCACGCCCTTCCTCGACCAGGATCTGGTCGCCCTCGCGGCGGCCTGCCCGCCCGAGCACAAGGTGGCCGGCGGCGGCAAGGGCGTGCTGAAGGAGATCGCCCGGGAGGTGCTGCCGGCCGAGGTGGTCGACCGGCCGAAGGGCTACTTCCCCGTGCCGGCGCTGCGCAACGTCGACGGCCCCGTGCGGCAGCTCGTCACCGAGGCCCTCGCCGCCCCCGCCGCCCGGGAACGCGGCCTGTTCCGCCGTGAGTACCTCGACGAGCTGCTCGCGGTGCCGGACCGGGCGCAGGCCGCCGCCGGCAGCAACAAGCTGTGGCAGCTCGGCCTGCTGGAGCTGTGGCTCCAGTCCCACGACATCCGCTGACCGGCACGGCCCCGGTCCGCCTCGGCCCGTATATCCTCCGCCCCCACGGCCCGGCCCCGGTAGAGGCGACCCCGGCGGCGCCACACCGGCGGCCAGCACCGTCGACACCGGCCAACCCGGCCTGGGTCGAGCCCAGCCGGTGCGCTCACGAGTGGAACGCCACGGGTGTCACCCGGCGATGGTGACACCCGTGGCGTTCCACCGGTCACCACCACCGCTCGGTGTGGGGCGCCACCCTGCGCCGCCGGTGGCCGGTGGCCGGTGGCCGGTGCCGGTGGCGGGGCGGCACCCGGGGTCGGGCGGCTTCAGCAGGCGAGGGTCTCGGCGGCCAGGTGGTCCAGGACGGCCCGTACGTCGTTGCCGGTGCGGGCCATCACCCGGCGCTGCCGGGTGGCGCCGTTGCCGTCCCGGCGCACCCGGGCCACCTGGTCGCGTACGTGGTCGAGGTCGCCGTGACGCGCCAGGGCGGGCGCGACGGTGGCGACGAGGTCGTCGACCAGGTCCCACGCGGGGCGGGCGCCGCCGGAACGCAGGTCGATCAGGTCGCCCTCCAGTCCGTCGTGGGCGGCCCGCCAGTGCGCGGCGGAGACCAGGCAGTCCCGGATCCGGGGCGCGGGAACCCCGGCGCGGACGTCGTCGGCCAGCGTCGCGACGAGCGCCCGGACCAGGCCGGCGACGAGCACCGTGTCGTCCACGCCCGGGCAGACGTCGCCCACCCGGATCTCGACCGTGGGGTACGCGGTGGAGGGGCGCGCGTACCAGTAGACCATCGCGGCGTCGAGCATGATCCCGGCGCGGATCAGGTCGTCCACGGTCGCGTCGTAGTCGGCGGCCGACTCGAAGTGCGGGGTCGGCCCGATGCTGGGCCAGCGTTCCAGCTGCATCGAGCGCCAGCTGGCGTGCCCGGTGTCGCGGCCGTCGTGCAGCGGCGAGTTGGCGGTGACGGCCTGCACCACCGGCAGCCACGGGCGCAGGTGGTTGCACACCTGGACGGCCAGCTCGCGGTCGGGCAGCCCGACGTGGACGTGGCAGCCGCAGACCGCCGGATCGTGCGCGACCGGGCCGAAGCGGCGGGACATGGCGTGGTAGCGAGGTTTGTCCGGTACCGTCCGGTGCGGCTCGTGTACGGGCGTGGCACCGACCGCGACGAGCCGGGCCCCGGCGGCACGGGCCGCGTCGGCGGCCGAACGGCGCAGCGCCACCAGGTGGGCGCGCAGCTCGGTCAGGTCGGCGCTGACCGGCGTGACCATCTCCACCATGCTGTGCCGGAACTCCTGGCGGCTCTGGTCCCGGGCCCTCCCGGACAGGGCGGCGAGCACCCGGTCGGCGACCGGAAGACTCTCCCCCGTCCGGGGATCGAGCAGCAGGTACTCCTCCTCGACCCCGAGGGTGAGGGCGGCCAGGTCGGGCACCGCGGTGGTGGCTGCCGGGCGGTACGTCATGGGCCGTCGGCGTCCGTTCGTCGGGCGGCGCGCCGGGGCGCCGCGCTGCCGGGAGACCCGCGTTCCCGGCCCCGGGAGCGGGCAAACGCCGGGCACCGCCGTCGGGCGGCGCTATACGCCGGATCGCGCCGCGACCGCCCGCGCGGCCAGGAAGGCGCGTTCGGCCGCGTTGTCCGTCCGCTCCGCGGCCGTCCGGTACGCCTCGGCCGCCTCCCCCGCCCGGCCCAGGCGGCGCAACAGGTCGGCCCGGACCGCGTGGAACACGTGGTAGCCGGCCAGGTCGAGGCGGTCGACGGCGGCCAGCGCCACCGCCGGCCCGGCCACCTCGGCCAGCGCGACGGCCCGGTTCAGCGCCACCACCGGCCCGGGGGCACACGCGGTGAGCTGGTCGTACAGCATGAGGATCTGGGCCCAGTCGGTGCCGGCGGCGCTGGGCGCGTCGCTGTGCACGGCGGCGATCGCGGCCTGGATCTGGTACGGACCGGGCCGGTCGCGGCGCAGGCACCGGCGGACCAGGGCCTGCCCCTCCGCGACGAGCCCGGCGTCCCACCGGCGGCGGTCCTGCTCGCCCAGCGGGACCAGCACGCCGTCGGCGGTGGTGCGGGCGGGGCGGCGCGCCTCGGTGAGCAGCATCAGCGCCAGCAGCCCCAGCGCCTCCGGCTCGTCCGGCATCAACTCCACCAGCAGCCGGCCCAGCCGGATCGCCTCGGCGCACAGGTCGTCGCGGACCAGCCGGTCGCCGGAGCTGGCGGTGTGCCCCTCGGTGAAGATCAGGTAGAGCACGGCCAGCACGGCGGAGAGCCGGTCCGGCAGGTCGGCGTCGCCCGGCACCCGGTACGGGATGCGGGCGTCGCGGATCTTGGCCTTGGCCCGGACGATCCGCTGGGCCATCGTCGCCTCCGGAACCAGGAAGGCCCGGGCGATCTCGGCGGTGCCCATCCCGCCGAGCAGCCGCAGGGTCAGCGCGACCCGGGCCGCCTGGCCCAACGCCGGGTGGCAGCAGGTGAAGATCAGGCGGAGCCGGTCGTCGCGCACGGGTCCCTCTCCGGCCGGTACGTCGCGGGTGTGCAGCAGGACGGCCTGGGCGTGCCGGTCGGCCCGCGACGCCTCCCGCCGCAGCCGGTCGATCGCCCGGTTCCGGGCGGTCGTGATGATCCAGCCGGCCGGGCTGGGCGGCGGCCCCGTCTCGGGCCACCGCGCCACCGCCACCGTGAACGCCTCCTGCACCGCCTCCTCGGCGAGGTCGAGGTCGCCGAGGAGACGGACCAGGACGGCGACCGCACGGCCGTACTCCGCGCGGAACGCCGCCTCCACGTCCGACACGCTCAGTCCTCGCCCTGGAAGGGGCGCACCTCGATCGGCAGGGTGGTGGCCAGCGCGTACCGGCGGCCCCACGCCAGCGCGGCGTCGAGGTCGGGCGCCCGGATGATGGTGAAGCCGCCGAGGTACTCCTTGCCCTCGGCGAACGGCCCGTCGGTGACCAGCACGTCGCCGTCGGACGGCCGCAGCACGGTCGCCGTGTCCGGCGCGTGCAGCCCCTGGCCGAAGACCCAGCACCCGGACGCCTCCAACTCCTCGCGGATCGCGCCCAGCTCGCGCATCACCCCGGCCAGGAACTCCGGGTCCACCAGTTCCTCGCCGCCGGGCTGGTAGATGCTGAGCAGGTACTGCTTCATGGCTTCTCCTCGCGTCGACGGCCGGCGCCACCGCCGGCCTCTCACCCTTTACACGAACGAGGCGAGCCCGGATCGACAACCCGCGCGCGAAATCCGGCGACCGGGCCGCCGACGGCCCTGGGCCACGTCGTTGACGGACGCGCGACGAGCGTGGAGACGACACCCGGCCGCGCCCGGTCTCCAGGTCCGGCGGCCTCCGACACCGACGACGGTCAGGGCCGCCGGACCAGCTCGCCGACGGTGGTCCGCGCCCGCGGGCCGACGAGCGCCGTCGGCCCGTCGTACGGGTCGGACGTCCCGCCGGCCCGCCGTCAGCCCGGCTCGCCCGCCAGCAACGCGGCCACGGCGTCGGCGGTCGCCGGATGCGTGGCCAGCAGGGCGGTCAGTCCCGGCGGGGTGGCGGGCGCGGCGGCAGCCTCCTCGCGCCACCCGCCGTCGCAGCCGAGCAGGGCGGCGACGGCGTCGACGGCCTGCGGGTGGCCGGACAGCAGGGTGGCCACCGGGCCGGACGCGACGGCGGGGACCGCCGGCGCCGGCGGGGACGCCGACGCCGACCACGGCGGCACCCAGGCGTCCAGCGCGGGCAGCGACGCGGGGAAGGTACGGCCCGCCTCCCGCACCAGCAGCGGCACCAGTTCCGGGCCGTGGTCGCGCAGGGTGGTGATCAGCGTGGGCAGCCAGGGCAGCAGGACCGGATCGGGCAGCCGGGCGAACGCGGACGACATCACCTCCACGACGAACGGGGCGAGCCCCGGCACCGACTCCAGGGCCTGCACGAAGCCGCTGAGGTACTGCGGGAAGGCGGGCACCACCAGCGGGTTGCCGAGCAGGTCGGCGCACCGCCGGCGCAGCTCGGCCAGGGACAGCAGGCCGAGCTGGTGCCGGGCGACCCAGAGCAGCGCGACCTTGGCCGGCGCCTCCGGGTGGGACTGCGCGACGGCGAGTTCGAGCTGGGACCGGTCGCAGCCCAGGGAGAGCGCCAGGCTCTCCATGCCGAACAGGAAGCCGAGCATGGCGCCGACCTGCCGGACCCCGCTCCCCTCGTCGACGAACGCCGTGGGCAGCAGCGTGCAGTAGTGGGCGTACCCGGTGGTCACGAACGCCTCGCACCAGGCCGGCAGCGGCCCGGTGGCGCGATGGTGGGCCAGCAGCCGCCGGATCCGGCGCAGCACCTCGGGGGCGTCGTCGACGGTGCGTTCGGCGGCGAGCAGCTCCACCGCCCGGTTGCCCAGCTCGTCGACCAGGCGCGGGCTGTCGAGCAGTCGTACGGCGTCCTCGACGGCCTCCAGCGCGACCGAGGCCGTGGCGTCCGGGCCCCGGACGGCGCGCCGCAGCCGCTGCTCCAGCACCTGCTCGACGGTGACGCCCTCGTAGCCCAGCTCGATCAGCGCCCGCTGGTGGCGGCCGAGGGCCAGGTCCCAGCTCTCCTGGATCGAGCGGTGCCCCAACCGGCGCTCGCCCATGATGGGTCGTACCGCGTCGGGGGGCAGCAGGTGCCGCAGCCGCCAGAGCAGGTCGGAGCAGGGGGCCAGCCCGGGGTCGGCGTGCAGGTCCAGCAGCGCCCGCTGGATCTGGCGCTTCTCCAGGTCCAGCCCGAGCGGGGCGAGCCGGTCGTGGACGTCGCGGGCGAGCGGCGGAAGGGCCTCGTAGCCCACCTGGCCGATCCGGTCGCCGCCGAACAGGATCTCGCAGAGCCGGCGGACGTCCCGGCGCCCCGGGACGACGTCCTTCTCGATGCAGGTGACCGCCGCGTCGGCGAAGTCGTACGGCGTGGGGCGGGCCCGGTTGCGCAGGCCGGCGAGGAGGATCGAGGTCTCGAAGACGGCGATGGCGTCGGCGGTGCTGGCCAGGTAGCCGTTGCGCCGGGCCAGCCGGACGATGTCGACGCACCAGCCCCGCAGCTCCGCCTCGTCGAGGCCCTGCACCGCCGGTGGCCGCCCGAGGTAGCCGGAGAGCCGGTCGGCGACCGGGGCGGCGGGCACCGGGACCGGTGCGGCGCGGCGGCGCCCGGCGCGGGTGCGGGTGCCGCGCTGCCCCTCCAGTTGGAACGGCGACAGCCCGGACCGGGCGACCGCCTTCGTCCAGGTCGCCGCGGCGATCGACACCGACCCGGCCGCGAGCCCGAACTGCGCCTCGATGGCGGAGTGGCTGGAGGGGATCAAGCCGTAGTGCCACCGGGTGCCGGTACGTGGGCTGATCTCGAACGGGACGTCGGAACGCAGGCCGAACTGCTCGACCCGGCTGGCGGCGTGGAACGCCCCGCAGACGTGCAGGCACTCCGCCGGATCCGCACCCGAACTGGCCAGGTGCTCCCGGATCCGGGTCCACATGTGGCGTTCCCGGTCCTCGTCGCGGTCGCGCCGGTCCGCCCCGGCCGGGCGCAGCCGCCGGAACAGGCTGCCGATCAGCAGCATCACCTGCCGGTAGGTGTCGTGGTCGGCGTCGGCGAGCGGCTGCTCGACGTACTGGTCCCACCACTCCGACCAGTGCCGCACCTTGCCGTGGTGCAGCAGGTACGCCTCGAGTTCCGCGAAGCGGGGCCGCAGGTCCCCGATCTCGACCCCGACGGCGTCCCCGTGCAGGGCCGCCTCCTCCTCCGCCGGCGCGGTCGGCTCGACGTCCCCGCGCGCCGGGGCGTCGTCGGCGGTGCCGGGAGGGCGGGGCAGCCACTGGAAGACGTGGTCGGTGGAGCGGTCCACCAGGACCAGCTCGACCCCGGGCGTCTCCAGCGCGTACGCGATGGCCTGGTATTCGGCGCTGGCCTCGGTGATCGGTGCGACCACGCTGAGCGGCCCCCAGTCGGCCGGGAAGCCCTCCAGCTCCGAGGCGAACGCCTGCACCGCCACCGGGAGGCGGCAGTTGCGCAGCTCGCCCAGCAGCGGCTGGAGGTCCTCGCAGAGCTCCAGGTAGATCACCTTCGGCTGCTTGGCGCGCAGCCGCCGGACCATGGCCAACGCGGACGCCGGCGAGTGGTGGCAGACCGGGAAGATCTCCAGTTCCTCGCCGAGGGCACGGTCGACGTCGTCGACCATGCCGGCGAGGATGTCGGCGACGGCGCCCGGACTGTCGGCGAAGGCGGTGGCGGCGGCGGTGAGCTGCTGGCGCAGCTCACCGAACGCCCCGGCCTCGGTGGGCGCGGTCACGACAGGGAGGCGATGGCCTGGCGGCCGCCGTCGAGGAAGCCCTCCCAGGGGCCGCCGTCCTGCTTGGCGCGCGGTTCCACCACCCCGTGCAGGTACTTGTTGAGGATCGCCAGGTCCTCCGGGCTGCGCCGGGCCAGGGAGCCGACCAGCGACCCGGCCAGCGTCGCGGCGCGCAGGGTGCGGTCGCCGAAGAACTGGCTGTGCAGGATGGCGTCCTCCAGGACGCCGATCTGCTCGGCGGTGGACAGCGCCGACTCCAGCTTCTCGTCGTCGCTGGTCGCCGAGGAGGCGGCGGCGCGCAGGTCGGCGAAGCTCTGCAACAGGATGTCCAGCAGGGTGGGCGGCACGTCGAGCGTGATCTGGTGCCGGCGCAGCAGCTCCTCGGTGCGGAAGCGGACGATCTCCGCCTCGCTGCGCTTGTTGGTCACCACGGGGATCCGGACGAAGTTGAACCGCCGCTTGAGCGCGGACGAGAGGTCGTTCACGCCCCGGTCCCGACTGTTCGCGGTGGCGATGATCGAGAAGCCGGGCTGGGCGAAGACGATGTTGTCGTGGTCCAGCTCGGGGATGGAGACGTACTTCTCCGACAGGATCGAGATCAGCGCGTCCTGCACGTCGCTGGTGGAGCGGGTCAGCTCCTCGAACCGGCCGACCACGCCCTGCTCCATCGCCGTCATGATCGGCGACGGGATCATGGACTCCCGGGACTGGCCCCTGGCGATCACCATCGACACGTTCCACGAGTACTTGATGTGGTCCTCGGTGGTGCCGGCGGTGCCCTGCACCACCAGCGTCGAGTTGCGGCAGACCGCGGCGGCCAGCAGCTCGGCGAGCCAGCTCTTGCCGGTGCCCGGGTCGCCGATCAGCAGCAGGCCCCGGTCCGACGCCAGGGTCACGATGCTCCGTTCGACGAACGTACGGTCGCCGAACCACTTCTGCGGGATCTCCCGGTCGAGCCCGTCGGCCCGCTCCGAGCCGAGGATGAACAGCCGGACCATCCGCGGGCTCAGCCGCCACGAGAACGGCTTCGGGTCGGTGTCGACCGACTCCAGGTAGTCGAGTTCCTCGGCGTACTTGACCTCGGCGGGGGCACGCAGCATCTCGGACATGAGGGGTTCGTTCTCCTAGGTGAGGAAGCTCTTGAGCTCGAAGACGAGTTTGCGGATGTGGCCGGAGATCACCGGCGTGCCCAGGTCCTTGAAGCGTTGCCGGAACCAGGGGTTGACGCTCTGCTGGCCCGAGCTGTTGACCGAGCCGACCGGGATGAACCGCACCCCGGAGCGGTGCACCGCTTCAATGCCGTCGAACAGCGGCTGGGAGCGGTTGAACTCGTAGAAGTCCGAGATCCACACCATGACCGTGTTCCTCGGCTCGACGATCTTGGGGCGGGCCAGCGCCATCGCGACCGGGCCATCGTTGCCGCCGCCCAGGTTGGTGCGCAGCAGCACCTCGAACGGGTCGTGCACCCACGGCGTCAGGTCCAGCGCCCGCGTGTCGTACGCGATCAGGTGCACGTCCACCTTGGGCAGCCCGGCGAAGATCGACGCGAGGATGGTGCAGTTGACCATCGAGTCGACCATGGAGCCCGACTGGTCCACCACCACGATCAGCCGGGCCGGCGTGACCCGGCGGGCCGTCTGCCGGTAGTAGAGCCGGTCGACGTAGAGGCGCTCGTCCTCCGGGCTCCAGTTGGGCAGGTTCTGCCAGATGGTGCGGTCGAGGTCGAGGTTGCGGTACACCCGCTTCGGCGGCACGGACCGGTCGACGACGCCGACGCTGGTCTGCGCGACCTGCGTACGCAGCACCTCCGCGACCTCGTCGACGAAGCGGCGGATGAGCGCCTTCGCGTTGGCCAGGGCCACGCCGGAGAGGTTGGCCTTGTCCCGCAGCAGTTGCTCGATCAGCGACATGCTCGGCGTCAGCCGGCTGGCCAGCGCCGGGTCGGCCAGCACCTCCCGCAGGTGCATCCGGCGGACCAGGTCGCCCTCCAGCCCGGCGAGCACCCCGCCGAGGCCGTCGGCGCCGCCCTGCCGGCGCAGCCCGCCGGGCTCCAGGCCGAGCGCCTGCTCGAACCAGCCCGCGTCGGACTGCCACCGGGCCAGTTGACCGGCGTCGACCGCCCCGTGGCCGGTGGCGAACACGTTGAGCAGCAGCTTCGACACCAGCGCGGCGCGGCGTACCTCCGCGGCGCCCGGCCCGGTCGCCGGCCCGTCACCGCCCGATCCCGCATCGCCCGACCCGACGGCGCCAGACACCGTGTCCGCCGCCGCGCCGGATCCGGCGCCCGTCGTGCTGGCGGGGTTGGCCCCCGCCGGGGCGCCCGGTCCGAGGTCGGCGCCGGACCCGAGGTCGATGCCCGACCCGGTGCCCGTCGTGGCGCTCGATCCGGTGTCGGCGCCGGCCCCGGCTTCCGTCGTGGCGGCGGGGCCGGGCGGGGTGGGCCCACCACCCGGCGGCTGGCCCGCGCCCGCGTCCTGCCCGGGTCGGAGCAGGCCGCGCAGCTCGGCGGCGAGGGCCGGGAAGCGCTGGACGACGGTGTCCACCGACACCGCCGGGTCCAGCAGGGCGGCCGGCAGGCCGAGGTCGTCGACGACCGCCATGCTGGCCGACTCCAGGGCGGGCTGCTCGTCGGGGTCGAAGAGCCGGGCGAGCAGGCGCCAGTAGAGCACCTGGCGCCGGTTGGCGTCGGCGTGGTCCGCGGGGGCGAGGGAGTCGGTCATCGGCGCAGCAACCGTCCCGCGCGCTCGCGCAGCACCGCCACGGCGTCGCCCGCCTTGGCGTCGGCCTTGGCGGCCTTCGGGTCGGTGACTCCGCACGCCCAGTCGCCGGTGTGCGCGCCGACCGGCTTGCGCTTGACGGTGGCCTGCACCGCCAGCGGCTGGAGCAGCCACCGGCCGTCGTCCCACCGGACCAGGCCGAGGCACGCCGACGAGGCCGCGACCAGGTCGGGCGTGAGGGGGCCGCAGGAGGGCAGCCGGTCGACCGCGACGGCGAGCGGGTGGCCGTCGAGTTCGACGGTGAGCGCGCCGTCGTCGTCGCGCACGGTGTAGCCCTCCAGCAGGACGGGCTCGGCGATCCCGACCGGGTGCCGGTCCAGCGGCGCCGACGCCGCCGCGACCGCCGCCGGCAGCAGGACCCGCGCGGTGGCGAACGGGTCGGCTGCCTCGCCGAGTCGCGCCCGGTCGTCGCGCCAGATCAGATCCGCGCCGCGCAGCGTAAGGCCGCTGACCGTCAGGCCCCGCCGTTCGGCCAGCGCGGCCAACAGCACGGGGTGGGCGTCCAGCAGGCGCCACAGCGCCGGCCCGACGATCGTCTCCACCTTGACCGCCCCGACGGCGGTGCGGACCAGGCGGGGCGCTCCACCGTCGGCCGGTTCGAGGATGCCGTGCACCTGTGCCTGCACGGCGGTGTCGTGCTCGTGCACGTCGACACCGAGCACGAGGAGCCTCCCGGACACCTCCTCGACGGCCGGCGGGGCGGTCACGGCCGCCGCGTCCTGGGCGAGCAACAGGCCCCGCGCCCACAGGTCGGCCCAGCGCCGGACCGGCGGATGCGCCATCGTGGCGACCGGCGCGCAGGCCCGCAGCTCGGCGGCGAGGCCGTCGAGCAGCACCGCCAGCCGACGCAGGCCCGGCTCGGCGAGCGCGGCCTCGATCGGCGTCGCGGCCGCGGCGACGAGCTCGTGGTCGACGCCGCCCCACCCCGCGAGCGCCAGCTCGTGCAGCCACGCGCGGACGCCGGCGAGCGGCGGCGGCGCGTCCGCCGCGGGCCCGGGCAGCCGGTGCAGCGGGGTCTCGTTCTCGGAGACCTGCACCTCCGCCGTGGCGAGG
>NZ_JBFAAF010000095.1:0-21817 GCF_040639595.1 Micromonospora sp. NPDC023814 | reverse complement strand
CCCGCCGTCGCCTCGTGCAGCCACCAACCCGCCGACACCTTCGGCGCCAACACCCCAGCCAGCCGCTCCGCGGTCAACCCCTCGACCACACCGTCGTCCAGCACACCGGCGGTGTGCACCACACCCGCCAACCGGCCCGCCGCGGCGACCTCGGCGACCAGCCCGAACACCTGATCCCGGTCCGTCACGTCACACGCCACCACCCGCACGGCAGCGCCCAACCCGGTCAACCGCGCCGACAGCTCGGCCGCGCCCGCGGCCTCCGGGCCCCGCCGCGACACCAGCACCAGCGATCGCACACCCCACGAGGTGACCAGGTGCTCAGCCACCAACGCGCCCAACGCGCCCGTGCCGCCGGTCACCAGCACGGCGCCGTCGCCGAGGGTCGGCGTTTCCGCCACCGCGCCGACGCCCGCCCGCACCAGGCGGGGCACGAACACCGCGTCGGAGCGGACGGCGACCTGGCCGCCCGTCGCCACCGGCTCGTCCGCCACGCCGGCCAGGACACCCAGCAACCCGGCGTGCAGCTCGCCGTCCACGTCGGCCAGGACGATCCGGCCCGGGTGCTCGGACTGTGCCGACCGCAGCAGACCCCACACCGCCGCACCCGCCAGATCCGCGACCCGATCCTCGGCACCGACCGAAACCGCGCCCCGGGTCACCACCACCAGCCGCGAATCCGCCAGCACGTCGGCCGCCAGCCACGACCGCACGGTCGCCAGCACGGCCGACGCCGCCGCGCGCACCGCGTCGGGACCGTTGTCGACCTGCTCGGGCCGGGCCACGTCCCCGTCCGCCCCGCCGGCCGACGCGACCGGCACCAGCAGCAGGCGGGGCGGCACGCCCGACGGCTCGGCGACGGCCGCGGCCACCGCCTCGACGTCGGGGAACGCGGGCAGGTCCACGGAGAGCGGCGAGCCCACCAGCGCCCACCCGGAGACGTCCCCGGCCGCGGCGACCTCCTCGGCCTGCCAGGCGACCTCGAACATGGAGCGGGCCGCCGAACCCGCCGACGACACCGCGGTCAGCTCCCGCAGCGCGAGCGAGTCCACCGACACCACGGCGGCGCCCGACTCGTCAGACGCGACGAGCCGCACCGCAGCGCCCGCGCGCGTCAGGCGCACCCGCAGCACCCGGGCACCCGAGGCGTGCACCTGCACACCCTCGAACGCGAACGGCACCCGCGGCCCACCCGACTCCGCGCCCAGCAGCAGCCCGATCGGGTGCAGGGCCGCGTCCAGCAGCGCCGGGTGCACCCCGAAGCCCGCCGCGTCGCCGGCCACCTCGTCGGGCAACGCGACCTCGGCGAACACCTCGTCACCACCGGTCCAGGCCCGCCGCAGCCCCTGGAACACCGGCCCGTACGCCAGACCGTGTTCCGCCAGCGTCGGATACCAACCCGCCAGGTCCACCTCGACGCCGCCGACGGGGGGCCACTCCCCCACGCCCGGCTCGTCGACGGACGCCGGCTCCAGCACACCCTCGGCGTGCCGGACCCACTCCGGGTCGGCGGCCTCCTCCGGCTGGGAGTGCACGGTCACCGACCGGCTGCCCGCCTCGTCGGCCGCGCCGACGCGCACCTGCACCCGCACGCCGCCGGTCTCCGGCAGCACCAGCGGCGCGGCGACGGTCAGCTCCCGCACCCGGGACGCGCCCACCTCGTCGCCGGCCCGCACCGCCAACTCCACCAGCGCCGCGCCCGGCACCACCACGACGCCGGAGACGGCGTGGTCGGCCAGCCAGGCGTGGGTCGCCGTGGACAGCCGGCCGGTCAGCACGACCATGTCCTCGCCGGCCACCGACACCGCCGCGCCGAGCAGCGGGTGTCCGGCCGCCCCGAGCCCGGCCCCGGACACGTCGGTCCACCGGCCCGCCGGCTCCAGCCAGTAGCGCTGGTGCTGGAAGGCGTACGTCGGCAGGTCCACGTGCCGGCCGCCGCCACCGCGGAGGTGGTCGGCCCAGCCGACGGTCAGACCGTGCGCGTGCAGCCGGGCGAGGGCCTCGAGGAGAGCCTGCGGCTCGGGCCGGTCGTGGCGCGAGGCCGGGACCAGCAGGGGCTCCGGCCCGTCCTCCGCCCGCTCGGCGAGGCAGCCCTGCGCCATGGCGGTCAGCACGCCGTTCGGTCCCACCTCCAGGAAGGTGTCGACCTCCTCGGCGCGCAGGCAGTCGACGGCGTCGGCGAAGCGCACCGTGCCGCGTACGTGCCGCACCCAGTAGCCGGGGTCGCAGAGCTGCTCCGCGTCGGCGATCCGGCCGGTCAGGTTCGACACCACCGGGATCGTCGGCGGCCGGAAGGTCAGCCCGTCGGCGACCGCCGCGAACTCCGCGAGCATCGGGTCCATCCGACCGCTGTGGAAGGCGTGGCTGACCCGCAGCCGGCGGGTCTGCACGCCCCGCTCGGACCACTCGCGCTGCACGTGGTCGAGCGCCTCGTCGTCGCCGGCGACCACGACGGCGGCAGGGCCGTTCACGGCGGCCACGTCCAGCCGGTCGGTCAGCCCGGCGAGGGACGCGGCCACCGCCGCCTCGTCCGCCGCCACGGCGAGCATGCCGCCGCCGGCGGGCAGGGCCTGCATGAGCCGGCCGCGCGCCGCGACCAGCGCGCACGCGTCCTCGACGGAAAGCACCCCGGCGACGTGCGCCGCCGCGATCTCGCCGATGGAGTGCCCGGCCACCAGGTCCGGCACCACCCCGAACGACTCGACCAACCGGAACAACGCCACCTCGACCGCGAACAACCCGGCCTGCGTGAACACCGTCTGGTCCAGCAACTCCGCCTCGGCCGTACCCCCCTCAGCGAACAACACCTCCCGCAACGGACGCGGCAGCAACGGATCGAGGTGCCCACACACCTCGTCCAGCGCGGCGGCGAAGACCGGGAACGCGGCGGACAACTCACGCCCCATCCCGGCACGCTGCGCGCCCTGACCGGAGAAGAGGAACGCCACCCGGCCGCGCGGGGCGGCCACCCCGGTGGTGACCGTGCCGTGCGGCTCGCCGTCGGCGAGGGCCCGCAGCCCGGCGAGCAGGTCGTCGGCGTCGCCGGCCAGCACCACCGCGCGGTGGTCGAGCCCGGCCCGGCTGACCGAGGAGGCCGCGACGTCCGCCGGCTGGAGGGAGTCGGCGCGGCCGAGGTGGGCGGCCCACCGCTCGGCCTGCCCGGCCAGCGATTCCGGGGTGCGGGCGGAGAGGAACACCGGGGCGAGCGGCAGCGCCACGAACGGGTCGGCGTCGGGAGCGGCGTCGTCCGCGGGCGGGGCGTCCTCGGCCGGCGCCTCCTCCAGGATGACGTGGGCGTTCGTACCGCTGATGCCGAACGACGACACGGCGGCCCGGCGCGGGCGGTCGGCGGCCGGCCATGCTCGAGCCTCGGTCAGCAGCGACACCTGGCCGGCGGACCAGTCGATGTGCGGGGACGGCGCGTCGACGTGCAGGGTGGCGGGCATGGTCCGGTGCCGGATCGCCTCGATCATCTTGATCAGGCCGGCGGCGCCCGCGGCGGCCTGGGTGTGACCCAGGTTCGACTTGACCGAGCCCAGCCAGAGCGGCCCACCGTCGCCCCGGTCCTGGCCGTAGGTGGCCAGCAGCGCCTGCGCCTCGATGGGGTCGCCGAGGGTGGTGCCGGTGCCGTGCGCCTCGACCACGTCGACGTCGGCCGGGGAGAGCCGGGCGTTCGCGAGGGCCTGCCGAATCACGCGCTCCTGGGACGGGCCGTTGGGCGCGGTCAGCCCGCTGCTCGCGCCGTCCTGGTTGACCGCGCTGCCCCGGACGACGGCGAGGACCCGCCGGCCGTCCCGGCGGGCATCCGACAGCCGCTGCAACAGCAGCACGCCGACGCCCTCGGACCAGCCGGTGCCGTCGGCGGCGGCGGCGAACGACTTGCAGCGGCCGTCCGAGGCCAGGCCCCGCTGGCGGGAGAAGTCGGCGAAGGTGCCCGGCGTGGACATCACCGTCACGCCGCCGGCGAGCGCGAAGTCGCAGTCCCGCTGGCGCAGCGCCTGCGTCGCGAGGTGCACGGCGACCAGCGACGACGAGCACGCGGTGTCCACCGTGACCGCCGGCCCCTCGAGCCCGAAGGTGTACGCCACCCGCCCGGACACGACGCTGCCGGAGTTGCCGGTGCCGATGTAGCCCTCCACGCCGTCGGGCAGGTCCAGCACCCGGGACGCGTAGTCGTGGTACATCACCCCGGCGAACACGCCGGTCCGGCTGCCGCGCAGCCGCTGCGGGTCGAGGCCGGCGTGCTCGAACGCCTCCCAGGAGGTCTCCAGGAGCAGCCGCTGGTGGGGGTCCATCGCCAGGGCCTCGCGGGGGCTGATGCCGAAGAAGCCCGGGTCGAACTGCGGCGCGTCGTAGAGGAAGCCGCCCTGGTTGCTGGTTGACGTGCCCGGGTTGTCCGGGTCGGCGTGGAACAGCCGCTCCAGGTCCCAGCCCCGGTCGGTCGGGAAGTCGCCCACCCCGTCGCCGCCCCGGTCGACGAGGTCCCACAGCTCCGCCGGGCTGGACACCCCGCCCGGGAACCGGCACGCCATGCCGATGACGGCCATCGGCTCGCGGTCCTTGGCCTCCACCTCGCGCACCCGCCGGCGCGCGTCGCGCAGGTCGGCAGTCGCACGCCGGAGGTAGTCGAGGAACTCTGCCTCAGTGGGCATCGGGCCACTCCGTATCAGGAATCGAGGTGTGCGACATGCCGGATCAGGCCGAGCCGAGCTCTTCGTCCAGCAGGCTGAAGATCTCCTCGGCCGAGGCCGACTCGAGGCTGGCGCCGTCGGCGGCGGCGGAGTCCGCGTCGGACTCGGTGTAGGTCCACAGGGAGAGCAGTTCGCGCAGCCGGGCGCCGACGGCGGCCCGGTCGGTGTCGCCGGCGGCCACCGCGCGCATGGCGTGCTCCAGCTTGTTCAGCTCACCGAGCACCGTCAGCGCGGACGTGCTCCGCTCCGCCAGCAACGCGCCCCGCAGGTACTCGACCAGCGCGGCCGTGGTCGGCCGGTCGTAGATCAGCGTGGACGGCAGCCGCAGCCCGGTGGCCGCGTTGAGCCGGTTGCGGAACTCGACCGCGGTCAGCGAGTCGAAGCCCAGCTCGACGAAGCCGCGCTCGGCGTCGATCGACCGGATCGACGCGTAGCCGAGGACCGCGGCGGCGTGGGTGCGAACCAGGTCGGAGAGGACCTGGTCGCGGTCCGCCTCCGCGGTGGCGGCCAGGGTCTCCCGCAGCGCCTCCGCCGGGTCGCGCTCGGCGGCCCGGGCCGCCCCGGTCGACGCCGGCCGGACCAGCGACCGCAGCACCGGCGGCACCGCCGCCGGCCCGTGCCGACCGATCAGCGCGAGGTCCAGGTTGACCGGTACGACCACCGGCTCGGCGAAGCGCAGCGCCTCGCTGAACAGGTCCATCCCCTCGTCGGCGCCGAGCGGGACGAAGCCGCCCCGGTTCATCCGGGCCTCGTCGACGTGCCCGGTCTGGCCGTCGCCCGTGTCGTTGACCCACGGGCCCCAGGCCAGGGAGAGCGCCGGGAGTCCCCGGTCGCGTCGGTGCTGGGCGAGGGCGTCGAGGAAGCAGTTCGCCGCCGCGTGGTTTGCCTGCCCGGGGCCGCCGAAGAGGCCGGCCGCCGAGGAGAAGAGCACGAACGCGGCCAGGTCCAGCTTCTCGGTCAGCTCGTGCAGGTGCCAGGCCGCGTCGACCTTGGGACGGAGCACGGTGTCGAAGCGGTCCGGGGTGAGCGCCGGCAGCACACCGTCGTCGAGCACCCCGGCCGCGTGCACCACGCCGGTCAGCGGCCGGTCGGCGGGGATCTGGTCGACCAGCAGGGCCAGCGCGTCGCGGTCGGTGACGTCGCAGGCGACCACCCGGGCGGTGGCGCCCAGGCCGGCGAGCTCGTCGACCAGCCCGGCGACGCCCGGGGCCTCCGCCCCGCTGCGGCTGACCAGCAGCAGGTGGCGTACGTCGTGCCGGGTCACCAGCCGTCGTGCCACCAGTCGCCCGAGCAGGCCGGTCGCCCCGGTCACCAGGACGGTGCCGGCGGCCAGGTCGGGGCCGGGCCCCTCGGCCGGGGGCGGACCGAGCCGGGTCAGCCGGGGCACCCGGAGCTGGCCGCCGCGTACGGCGAGCTGGGGTTCGCCCGTGGCCAGGGCGGCCGGCAGCAGGTCGGCGGCCGTCGCGTCGTCGTCGACGTCGACGTCGAGAAGCACGATCCGGTCCGGGTTCTCCGACTGGGCGGAGCGCAGCAGGCCCCAGGCGGTGGCGGCCGGCACGTCGGCGATCCGCTCGTCCGGGTCGACCCGGACCGCGCCGCGGGTGACCACCACCAGCCGGGCGGCCGCGAGGGACTCCTCCGCGAGCCACTGCTGGGCCAGCGCGAGCGTGCGGTGGGCGACGCGGTGCGCCTGGCGGGCCGGGTGCGGCTCGTCGGCGACCGGCCCGACGCAGGTCACCACCACCGCGTCGGGGCCGGGGCCGCCCGCGCGCACCTCGGCGACGAGCGCGGACAGGTCGGGACGCCGGTCGGCGCCGGGCCAGTCGTCGCCGAGGACGACGAGCCGGGAGGTGCCGTCGGCGCGGCCGGTGGCGGGGGCGACCCAGTCGAGGCGGTGCAGGGACCGGCTGGCCGACCGGCGGGCGGCGCTGAGCTGCTCGCCGGAGATGGGCCGCAGCACCAGACCGTCGACGGAGGCGACCGGCGTCGCGCCGGTGTCGGTGACCGTCAACGACACGGACCCGGCGTCGGTGGCGCGCAGCCGGATCCGCAGCTCGCGGGCGCGGGTGGGCCGGATGGTCACGCCCGACCAGGTGAACGGCAGTCCCGGGCGGATGTCGGAGCCGCCGTCGGAGGCCGGTGCGCCGCCGGCGGCGGGGTCGCCGGCCGTGGCGCTGGCGCCGATGGCGTGCAGCGCCGCGTCCATCAGGGCCGGGTGCACCGAGAAGGCCGTGGTGTCGGTGGACGCGTCGGCGTCCAGGGCGACCTCGGCGAGGATGTCCGGGCCGGAGCGCCACGCGGCGCGCAGCGCGCGGAAGACCGGGCCGTAGTGGTAGCCCTGGGCGGCGAGCCGGGCGTAGAGCCCGTCGAGGGCGATCGGTTCGGCGTCGGCGGGCGGCCACACGGCCGCCGGCGCGGGGTCCGGGTCGGCGGTGCCGCTGAGCTGGCCCGAGGCGTGCCGCTGCCAGGCCCGGGAACCGTCGGGGTCGGTGTCGTCGTCCCGCCGGGTGTGGATGGCGACCGGACGGTGCCCGGTCTCGTCCGGCGCGCCGACGCGGACCCGCAGGTCGACTCCCCCCTCGGCGGGGATCGCCAGCGGCGCCTCCAGGTTCAGCTCGGCGACGGTCGCGGCGCCGGCGTGCCGCCCGGTCCAGGACGCCAGCTCCACCAGCGCCGTCCCCGGCAGCAGCACCGTGCCCAGCACGGCGTGGTCGGCCAGCCAGGGGTGGGTGGCGAGGGTGATCCGGCCGGTGAACAGCAGGCCCTCGTCGCCGGGCAGGTCGGCCACCGCGCTGAGCAGCGGGTGGTCGACGACGTCGAGCCCCACGGCGGGCAGGACGGAGCGGTGGGCGCCGGTGCGCTCCAGCCAGTAGCGGTGCCGGTCGAAGGGGTAGGTGGGCAGGTCGACCGGCTCGGCCTCGGGCAGCAGCCGGCGGTGGTCCACCGCCAGGCCGAGGGTTTGCGCGGTGGCGAGGCTGGTCAGCAGCCGGGTGGCGACGTCGTCCGGCCCGCCGAGGGTGTCCAGGACGTGGCCGGTGGCGCCGGTCCCGTCGAGGACGGCGGCGACCCGGGTGGTCAGCACCGGCTCCGGCGAGACCTCCACGAAGGTCACGTGTCCGGCCGCGACGGCGGCACGGACGGCGGCGTCGAACTGCTCGGGCCGTCCCGCCTCGCCAGCCCAGTGGTCGGCCCCGAGGCCGGCCGGGTCGGCCCAGTCCCCGGTGACGGTGGAGGCCAGCCGGGCGGTACCGGGCTGCGGGACGATCCCCGCCAGCCCGGCGCGGACGCCGTCGGCGTCCAGCTCGCCGGCGGCGGCCCGGGCCCGCAGCGCCACCGTCCGGGCGGCGTCGGGCAGGGACAGCAGCCCCGCCACGCAGGCGGCCACGACCTCGCCGTCGCCGTCGCCGACGACCGCGGCCGGGATGACCCCGGCGTGCCGCCAGGCGGCGGCGAGCGCCACCGCGACGGCGAACAGGACGGGCCGGGCCAGCTCCGGCCGCTCGACCCAGGAGGGGTCCGCGCCGGTCAGCAGGGCGGCCGGGTCGACGTCGAGCCAGGGCGCCAGGGCCTGCCGGCACTCGGCGAGCGTGTCGTCGAAGACCGGGCAGCGGCCCACCAGTCCGGCCGCCGCGCCCGCCGAGGCGGCCCCCGGGAAGACGAACACCGGGCCCGCGCCGTGGTTGGCGACGGCGCCGGTCACCAGGTTGTCGGCCGGTGTGCCGGCGGCGAGCGCGTCCAGGCCGGCCAGCAGGTCGCCCGGGGTCGCGCCGACCACCGCGGCCCGCCGGTCGAACGCCGACCGGGTCGCGGCGAGGGACCAGCCGACCGCCGCCGGGGCGAGGCCGGGGTGTTCCCGCACGTGCCGGGCCAGCCGGGCCGCCTGCGCGGCCAGGGCGGCGGCGGAGCGGGCCGAGACCGGCCACACCACCACGTCGGCGGCGACCAGCCCGGGCGCCGGGACGGCGGCCGACTCGTCGTCGCCGGTCACGTCGGCGTCGGCGGGCTGCTCGACGACCACGTGGGCGTTGGTGCCGGAGATGCCGAAGGAGGAGATTGCCGCCCGGCGGGGCCGGTCGACCGCCGGCCACGGCCGGGACCGGGTCACCAGCTCCACGTCGCCGGAGGACCAGTCGATGTGCGGCGACGGGTTGTCCGCGTGCAGCGACGCCGGGACCGTGCCCTCCCGCATCGCCAGCACCATCTTGATCACACCGGCGACGCCGGCGGCGGCCTGGGCGTGGCCCATGTTCGACTTCACCGACCCGAGCAGCAGCGGGCCGGCGTCGCCCCGGTCCTGCCCGTACGTCGCCAGCAGCGCCTGGGCCTCGATCGGGTCGCCGAGGGTGGTGCCGGTGCCGTGCGCCTCGACGACGTCCACGTCGCTGGGCGTCAGCCGGGCGCTGGCGAGCGCCTGCCGGATCACCCGCTGCTGGGAGGGGCCGTTGGGTGCGGTGAGGCCGTTCGACGCGCCGTCGGAGTTCACCGCGGAGCCGCGTACCACGGCGAGGATGCGGCGGCCCTGCCGCCGGGCGTCCGAGAGCCGCTGCACGAGCAGCATGCCGACGCCCTCGGACCAGCCGGTGCCGTCCGCCGACGCGGCGAAGGACTTGCACCGCCCGTCGGAGGCGAGGCCGCCCTGGCGGGAGAACTCCTGGAACGCCGTCGGGGTGGCCATCACCGCCACGCCGCCGGCCAGCGCCAGGTCGCACTCGCCGCGTCGCAGCGCCGCCCCGGCGAGGTGCAGCGCCACCAGCGACGAGGAGCAGGCGGTGTCGACCGTGACGGCCGGTCCCTCCAGCCCCAGCGCGTACGCCACCCGCCCGGAGATCACGCTGTGCGCGGCGCCGGTCATCAGGTAGCCCTCGACCCCCTCGGGGACCTCGGTCAGCCCTGTGCCGTAGCCGGAGCTGGAGGCGCCCACGAAGACGCCGGTGCGGGTGCCGCGCAGCGTCGCGGGGTCCACCCCGGCCCGTTCCAGCGCCTCCCAGGACGCCTCGAGGGTGAGCCGCTGCTGCGGGTCCATCGCCACCGCCTCGCGGGGCGAGATCTCGAAGAAGGCGGGGTCGAAGTCCGCCACGTCGTAGAGGAAACCGCCCGCCGGGGCGGGTGCGCCCTCCGCCGGCTCCGGGATCTCCCAGCCCCGGTCGGTCGGGAACGGTGAGATCGCGTCCACGCCGTCGGCGACCAGCCGCCAGAACGCCTCCGGCCCGTCGACGCCGCCGGGGTAGCGGCAGGCCATGCCGACGATCGCGACGGGCTCGTCGGCGTCCACGACGACGGTCTCCGGGGCGTCGACCCGGTCGACGCCGGACACCAGCTCGCGCAGGTGCGCGGCCAGTTCGGCGGGGGTGGGGTAGTCGAAGACCAGCGTGGTGGGCAGCCGCAGACCGGTGGCCGCGTTCAGCCGTCCCCGGAAGTCCACGGCGGTCAGCGAGTCGAAGCCGAGGTCCTTGAACGGTCGTCCGCGCAGCTCGTCGGGGGTGGCGTGGCCGAGCACCGCCGCGGTCTGCTCGTTGACCAGCCGCAGCAGCTCCCGCTCCTGCTCCGCCGCCGGCAGCGCCGCGAGGTGGCGCAGCGGCGCGGCGACCCCGCCCGCGGCCGGCGCGGCGGCCTCCTCCGCCGCGACGAGCACCCGAACCTGCGGCAGGTCGCCGAGCAGCGGGCTGGGCCGGGCCACGGTGAACGCGGGGTGGAACCGGGTCCAGTCGACGTCGGCGACGGTCACGCAGGGCGTCGGGCGGCGCAGCGCCCGGTCCAGCGCGACGAGCGCCCTCTCCGGGTCGATGGGCGGCAGGCCCATCCGGTTGAGCTGCTCGGTGGCCACGTTCTCGGCGGCCATGCCGTGCGCGCCGCCCCAGGCGGTCCAGGAGACGGCGGTGGCCGCCAGGCCCCGGTCGCGCCGGTTGACGGCCAGGGCGTCCAGCAGGGAGTTGCCGGCGCCGTAGGCGCACTGGCCGGCGCTGCCCCACACGCCGGAGATCGAGGAGAACATGACGAACGCGCCGAGCTCGCGGTCGGCGAGGCAGGCGTCGAGGTGCAGGGCGCCGAGCACCTTCCCCGCGACGACGTGGGAGAACTCGTCGAGGGTGGTGTCGGTCAGCGGGGTGAGCTGGTCGGTGCCGGCGGCGTGCACGACCGCGGTCAGGCCGGGCAGCGCGTCCACCAGCTCCGCCACGGAACGCCGGTCGGTGACGTCGCAGGTGGCGGCGGTGACCCGCCCGTCGGCGCCGTACCGGTCGAGCAGGTCCGCCACGGCCGGGGCGGCGGCGCCCCGGCGGCTGGCCAGGACCACCTGCCCGGCGCCGCGGTCGAGCAGCCAGCGGGTGACGTGGCCGCCGAGGGCACCCGTGCCGCCGGTGACCAGGACCGTGCCGGACCACCAGTCGCCGGCCGGGGTCTCGTCCGCCGCCGGCGGGGCCGGGGTGAGCCTGCGGGCCCAGATCCCGCCGGGCCGGACGGCCACCTGGTCCTCGCCGCCGTCGCCGGCCAGCACGGCGGCGAGCCGCCGGGTGGTGGTGTCGTCGACGGTGGCCGGCAGGTCGACCAGGCCGCCCCAGCGGTGCGGCTGCTCGACCGCCGCCGCCCGGCCGAGACCCCAGACCTCGGTCTGCAGCGGGTGCGCGACCCGGTCGCCCGGGGCCGCCGCGACCGCGCCGCTGGTGACGCACCACAGCGGGGCCACCAGGTCCAGGTCGGTCATCGCCTGGACCAGGGCGAGGGCGCCGGCCGCGGCGAGGGTCACGCCGGGGTGCTCGGGCAGCAGCCGGTCCTGGCCGGCGACCACGGCGAGCACGCCGTCGACCGGCCGGCCGTCGACCAGGTCCCGCAGCCGGGCGGCCAGCGCCGCGCGGTCGAGGTCCGCCGCGCCGACGCGCAGCACCAGCGGCTCGGCGTCGGGGAAGAGGCCGACCAGGCGGTCGGCCCACGCCGGGGCGTCGTCGGCCGGCAGCACCACCAGCCAGCGGCCCGCCGGGCCGTCCCGGTCCTCGACCGGCACGGGCTGCCAGGTCACCTGGTACGACCAGCCGTCCACGGTGGAGCGCTCCCGCCGGGACCGGCGCCACGAGGTGAGCACCGGCAGGGCCGGCAGCAGCGCCCGCACCTGCTCGTCGTCGTCGCCCAGCTCGCTGCGGAGCGTGTCGACGTCCGCCTGCTCCAGGGCGGTCCAGAACTCGTCGTCGCCGCCGTCGGGCGTGGCGGTGTCGGGGGCGGCGGGCGGCGGCTCGGGCCAGAACCGCTGCCGGCGGAAGGCGTACCCGGGCAGCGGCACCCGCGCGGTGTCCGCGCCGGCGAACAGCTCGGCCCAGCCCACCCCGACCCCGCCGACGTGCAGCTCGGCGAGGGCGGTGAGCAGGGACGCGGGCTCGGGGCGGTCCCGGCGCAGCAGCGCCACCGCGGCCGTGTCGTCGTCCGCGCCGGCCGCCGTCAGGATGTCGCGGGCCAGCGCGGTGAGCACCCCGCTGGGGCCGACCTCCAGGAAGGTGCGCACGCCCAGGGCACGCAGCTGGTCGACGCCGTCGGCGAACCGGACCGCCTCGCGCACGTGCCGGACCCAGTAGTCGGCGGTGCGGATCTCGTCGGGGTCGGCGACCGCGCCGGTCAGGTTCGACACGATCGGCAGCGCCGGCGGGTGCAGCTCCAGCCCGCGCACCACGGCGGCGAACTCGGCGAGCATGGGTTCCATCAGCGGGCTGTGGAAGGCATGGCTCACGCGCAGCGGCCTGGTGCGTACGCCCTGGTCCGCCCAGCGGCGTTCGAGTTCCTCGACGGCGTCGGCCGCGCCGGAGACCACCGCGGCGGTGGGCCCGTTGACGGCGGCCACGGCGACCCGGTCCTCGAGGCCGGCCAGGGCGGCGCGGACCGCGTCGGCGGGGAGCTGGACGGCGAGCATCGCGCCGCCGGCCGGCAGTGCCTGCATCAGCCGGCCCCGGGCCGCGACGAGCGTGGCGGCGTCGGGCAGCGACAGCACGCCGGCCGCGTGCGCGGCGGACAGCTCGCCGATCGAGTGGCCGAGCAGGACGTCCGGGACGATGCCCCAGCTCTCCAGGAGCCGGAACAGCGCGACTTCGACGGCGAACAGGCCGGCCTGGGTGTAGAGGGTCTGGTTGAGCAGCGCGGCTGCCTCGTCGCCCTCGGGCGCGAAGAGCACCGGGGCGAGCGGGCGGGGCAGGTGCCGGTCCAGCTCGGCGCAGACCTCGTCCAGCGCCTTGGCGAAGACGGGGAAGGCGGCGGCCAGGTCGCGGCCCATGCCGCTGCGCTGCGCGCCCTGCCCGGAGAAGAGGAACGCGAGCTTGCCGCCGCGCGGCCCGGTGCCGGTGACCAGGCCCGGGGCGTCGCCGCCGGCCGCGAGCGCGCGCAGGCCGTCGCGCAGGTCGGCGCGGTCGGAGGCGAGCAGCACGGCCCGGTGCTCGAGGCTGGCCCGGGTGCGCACCGACGACCAGCCGACGTCGGTCAGCCGCAGTTCGGGGCGGCCGTCGAGCCAGTCGGCCCAGCGGGTCGCCTGCGCGGCGAGGGAGTCGGCGTCGCGGGCGGAGAGCAGCACCGGCACGAGGCCGGCCCCGGTGACCGGGGCGGTGCCGGTGTCCGCGTCCGTCCCGGTGGCGGCGTCGGTCGCGGCGGAACCGTCCGGGGTCTCCGCCGGGGCCGGGTCGGCGGCGGGCGCCTCCTCGATGATCACGTGGGCGTTGGTGCCGCTCATGCCGAAGGAGGAGATGCCCGCCCGGCGGGGCTGCTCCCCGGCGGGCCACGGCTGCGGCTCGGTCACCAGCGACACCGCGCCGGCCGTCCAGTCCACGTTGGGGGTGGGCTCGTCGACGTGCAGCGTCGCCGGCACGGTTTCGTGCCGCAGCGCCATCACCATCTTGATCACCCCGGCCACGCCGGCGGCGGCCTGGGTGTGCCCGATGTTCGACTTGACCGAGCCGAGCCAGAGCGGCCGGTCCGCGGGCCGCCCCTGCCCGTACGTCGACAGCAGGGCGTGGGCCTCGATCGGGTCGCCGAGGGTGGTGCCGGTGCCGTGCGCCTCCACGACGTCGACCTGCTCGGGCGCGAGCCGGGCGCTGGCCAGCGCCTGGAGCACGACCCGCTGCTGGGACGGGCCGTTGGGGGCGGTCAGCCCGTTGCTCGCGCCGTCCTGGTTGACCGCGCTGCCGCGTACCACGGCTAGGACGGGGTGGCCGTTGCGCCGCGCGTCGGAGAGCCGCTCGACGAGCAGCAGGCCGACGCCCTCGCCCCAGGCGGTGCCGTCGGCGGCGGCGGCGAACGACTTGCACCGGCCGTCCATGGCCAGGCCGCGCTGCCGGCTGAAGCCGATGAAGGCGGACGGGGTGGACATGACGGTGGCGCCGCCGGCGAGCGCCAGGGTGCACTCCCCCTGCCGCAGCGCCTGCACCGCCAGGTGCAGCGCGACCAGCGACGACGAGCAGGCGGTGTCGACGGTGACGGCGGGGCCCTCGATGCCGAGGGCGTACGAGATCCGGCCGGACACGACGCTCGCCGCCGTGCCGGTGAGGATGTAGCCCTCGGTGCCGGGCGGCGGCTGCTGGAGCAGCCCCACGTAGTCCTGGCCGGTGGTGCTGGCGAACACGCCCACCTGGTGGCCGCGCAGCGCCGAGGGGTCGATCCCGGCGTGCTCGAACGCCTCCCAGGAGGTCTCCAGCAGCAGCCGCTGCTGGGGGTCCATGGCGATCGCCTCGCGGGGCGAGATGCCGAAGAACGCGGCGTCGAAGTCGGTGGCGGAGTCGACGAAGCCGCCCTCGGCGACGTACGACGTGCCGGGGTGGTCGGGGTCCGGGTGGTACAGCCGCGCCAGGTCCCAGCCGCGGTCGGCGGGGAACGCGGAGACGGCGTCCCGTCCGGAGTCGACGAGCTCCCACAGCTCCTCGGGCGAGCCCACCCCGCCGGGGAACCGGCAGGCCATGCCGACGATGGCGATCGGCTCGCGGCTGGCCGCCTCAAGCTCGCCGAGCTTCCTCCTGGTCTGGTGAAGGTCCGCCGTCACCCATTTCAGGTACTCCCGGAGCGTATCTTCAGTCGCCATTAGCGCCACCTCTTCGGGCCGGAAAGAAACAGGCGACCCAATACCGTCCACAGACGCCACAAGCCGCGAAGATCTAAGCCCATTCAGCCGACCACGAATTGCCAGACAAAAGCGTTTCAGCCCACACCAGGTCTTACTCGCCGGAGGAAAGGTAATTGTGGCCGGACGGCGGTCACAACCCCTAGCGTGCCCCTACGGGTGCCCCTAGGCGGCACGGGTGCAGGCTGGGCCGACCCGCCCTGCTGAGCGGCCCGGCGCACCGCCCTCACGGGGTGCGGCCGGGCGGGTGCGGGACCCCGCCCGGCCGAGGGCGTCACGACCGCCGACAACGGTCGCGCGGCCCCATTTCTACAGGCCCGGCAAATTGCCGCCGGGCCCGCCCAGCTCGCGGTGGATGAAATCGAAGATCTCGGCGTCCGTCGCGTCGTCGAGGGCGTGGGCGACCGGTTTCTCCTCGACCGGACCGCGATCGTCGCCCCACCGGGCGACGAACGCCTGCAACTGCACCAGCAGCTTCTGCCGGGTCAACCGGTCCGGTGCGCCGGCCGCGAAGACGCCGTCGAGCCGGTCCAGCTCGGCGAGCAGCGGGGCGGCCGCGGCGGCCCCGTCCTCGACGAGGCGGTCGCGCAGGTGCCGGGCGAGCGCCGCCGGCGTGGGGTAGTCGAACACCACGCTGGCGGGCAGTTGCACGCCGGTGGCGGCGCGGAGCCGGTTGCGCAGCTCCACGGCCGTCATCGAGTCGAAGCCGACCTCACGGAACGCGCGGTCGGGCTCCAGTCCCCCGCCCCCGGTGTGGCCGAGCACGGTCGCCGCCAGGCCGCCCACGAGTTCGACGAGGACGCCCTCCCGTTCGCCGGGGTTCAGCGGGCGCAGCCGCTCCCGCAGCGCGGTCGCCGCCTCGTCGTCCGCCGGCTGGCGGTCGTCGTCGGCGGGCAGCGCCGCGCGGGCCTCCGGGATGCCGGTCAGCAGCGGGCACGGCCGCATCGACGCGAACGTCGGCACGAACCGGTCCCAGCGCACGTCGGCGACGACCAGCGCCACCTCCTCGCGCAGCGCCTGCCCGAACGCCTCGACGGCCAGGTCCGGGGGCAGGCCCGGCAGGCCCCGCTGGCGCAGCTGCGCCAGCTCGACCGACTCGGGGTCGTCGCGCCACGGTCCCCACGCCACCGCGGTGGCCACCAGGCCGCCGTGCCGCCGGTTCGCGGCGAGCGCGTGCAGCAGCGCGTCGCCGGCGGACTGGCCGGCCCGGCCGCCCGCGCCCCACACCCCCGTGGTGGAGGTGCACAGCACGAACGCGTCGAGCGGCCGGTGGGCCAGTTCGTCCGCGTACCTCGGGACGTCGCCGACGGTGGCGGTCAGGTCGACGGCCAGGCCGGCGAGGGTCAGCTCGGCCAGCGGCACCGAGCCGGTCTCCGCCGGGACGTGCACGAGCGCGGTCACCGGCCGGCTCTCGGCGGCGAGTTGCTCCATCAGGTCGCCGAGCTTGCCCGTCGCCGGTTCCGCCAGTGGGAGCACCTCCGCGCCGTGGCGGCCCAGCCAGTCCGTGGTGTGCCGGGCGAGGGCTCCGGTCCCGCCGGTGAGCAGGACGGTGCCGTGCGGCCGGTACCCGACGCCCGCCGCCGGACGTCCGGTGTCCCGGACCAGACGCCGGGCGTGCACGCCGGCTTCCCGGACGGCGAGCTGGTCCTCCCCGTCGCCGTTGGCGAGGGCGCCGGCCAGGGCCGCGTACGCCGCCTCGCCCGCACCCGCCGGCAGGTCGACGACGCCGCCGACGTGCCGGGGGTGCTCCAGCGCGGCGACGAGGCCGAGGCCCCACGTGGTGGCCTGCGTCGGGTGTACGACCGCCTCGTCGTCGACGGCGACGGCGCCGGTGGTGGCCAGCCACAGCGGCACGGGCGGGCCGGAGCGGCCGGTGTGCGCCTGCACGAGCAGCAGGTTCGCCGCCAGGCCGGTGGGCAGCGCGGGCTGCTCCGGGTGTGGCGCCTCGTCCAGCGCCAGCAGGGAGAGCAGCGCCGTCGGCTGGTGCGCGGCGGTGAGCCGGTCGAGGTCGGCGGCCAGGCCGTCCCGGGTGACCGTGGCCGGGTCGACGGTCAGCAGGTACGCCGTCGCGGCGGCGGCCGTGAGCGCCGCCAGCACCCGGTCGGTGACCTGGTGCGGCGGGGCCACCACCAGCCAGGTGCCCGGGTCGGCGCCGGTCAGCGCCCGGCGCTCCCAGGTGACCCGGTACCGCCAGCCGGCCAGGGTGCCGTCGAGGTGCTGGCGGCGCCGCCACGACTCCAGTTCCGGCAGCAGATCGCGCAGCGGCCGGTCCGGGTCGATGCCGAGCCGGTCCAGGTCGCCGTCGGTGACCGCCCGCCAGAACGCGTCGTCCACCGGGTCGGCGGCCGGGGTCGGGGCCGCGTCGAGCGTCGGCCAGTAGCGCTGCGGCTGGAACGCGTACGTGGGCAGCTCGGGCAGCCGGCGGGGATCCGGGCGGGGGCCGGCCAGCACGCCGAGCACCGCCGCCCAGTCGACGTCCCGCCCGGTGCCGTGCAGGACGGCCAGCGCGGACAGCAGGGCGGCCGGCTCGTCGGCGCCGGCGCGCAGCGCCGCCACGGCCGTCCCGTCGTCGTCGGTGGGCAGCAGGCCGGCGGTCATCGCGGTCAGCACCGCCTGCGGGCCGAGCTCCAGGAACGTGTCCACCCCCGCGTCGCGCAGCGCGGCGATCCCGTCGGCGTACCGGACGGCCTCGCGGACGTGCCGCACCCAGTAGTCGGGCGTACGGATCTCGTCGGGGTCGGCGACCCTGCCGGTCAGGTTCGACACGATCGGCAGTAGCGGCGCGGCGAACGTCAGCCCGTCGAGGACGGCCCGGAACCCGGCCAGCATCGGCTCCATCAGCGGGCTGTGGAACGCGTGGCTGACCCGCAGCCGGCGGGTCCGCACCCCCCGCTCCCGCCAGACCCGCTCCAGCCCGTCGAGGGCGTCGACCGCCCCGGCGACCACCACGGAGGTGGGACCGTTGACGGCCGCGACGCCGACCCGGTCGGTCAGCCCGGCCAGCGACTCGACCACCGCCGCCTCGTCGGCGGCGACGGCGAGCATCCCGCCCCCGGCGGGCAGGGCCTGCATCAGCCGGCCCCGGGCGGCCACCAGCGTGCCGGCGTCCGCGAGGGACAGCACCCCGGCGACGTGCGCGGCGGTGATCTCGCCGATCGAGTGCCCGGCGACGTGCCCAGGCACCACCCCGAACGACTCGACCAGCCGGAACAGGGCCACCTCCAGCGCGAACAGCCCGGCCTGGGTGAACACCGTCTCGTCGAGCAGGGCGGCCTCGGCGCTGCCGTCGGCCGCGAACAGCACCGGCTTCAGCGGCTGCGGCAGCTGGTGGTCCAGCACCCCACAGACCTCGTCGAGGGCCGCCGCGAACACGGGGAACGTGTCGTACAGCTGCCGGCCGGTGCCGGGGCGCTGGGCACCCTGGCCGGAGAAGAGGACGGCGAGGCCGCCCGAACGCCGCCGGGCGGTGACCAGCGCGGCGTGGTCCTCCCCGCCGGCCAGCGCCCGCAGCGCGGCCAGCCGGGTCGCCCGGTCGGCGGCGACCACGGTCGCCCGGTGCCCCAGGTGGGCGCGGCCGTCGGCGAGCGCCCAGGCGACCAGGTCGGCCGGGTCGTCGCCCGTCGCGGCCCGGTCGGCCAGCCGGCCGGCCTGGTCGCGCAGCGCGGCGAGGTCGGCGGCGGAGACCGGCCACGGCAGGGTCGCCCCGGGCCGTTCCCCGCCGGGGGCGAGCGGCTCCGGCCGTTCCGGGGCCTGTTCCAGGATCACGTGGGCGTTGGTGCCGCTGATCCCGAACGAGGAGACGCCGGCCCGGCGCGGCCGGCCCGCGGCGGTCCACGGCCGTGCCTCGGTGAGCAGCGCCAGCGCGCCGGACGTCCAGTCGACGTGCGGGGTCGGCGCGTCGACGTGCAGGGTCGCCGGCAGCACCTCGTGCTGCAGGGCCAGCACCATCTTCATCAGGCTGGCGGCGCCCGCCGCGGCCTGGGTGTGGCCGATGTTCGACTTCACCGACCCGAGCCACAGCGGCTGGTCGGCGGGTCGACCCCGCCCGTACGTCGCCAACAGCGCCTGCGCCTCGATCGGGTCGCCGAGGGTGGTGCCGGTGCCGTGCGCCTCGACCGCGTCCACGTCGTCGGGGGTCAGGCCCGCGTTGTCCAGCGCCTGCCGGATCACCCGCTGCTGTGCCGGCCCGTTCGGTGCGGTGAGGCCGTTGCTCGCGCCGTCCTGGTTGACCGCACTGCCCCGCACGACGGCGAGGATCCGGTTGCCGTCCCGCTGGGCGTCGGAGAGCCGCTGGAGCAGCAGGACGCCCACGCCCTCGCCCCAGCCGGTGCCGTCGGCGGCTTCGGCGAACGCCTTGACCCGCCCGTCGGCGGCGAGGCCGCGCTGCCGGGAGAACTCCAGGAACGCGCCCGGGGTGGACATGACGGTCACGCCGCCGGCCAGGGCGAGGTCGCACTCGCCGCTGCGCAGCGCCTGGGCGGCCAGGTGCAGCGCCACCAGCGACGACGAGCAGGCCGTGTCGACGGTGACCGCCGGGCCGTGCAGCCCGAACGAGTACGCCAGGCGGCCGGAGACCACCGAGGCGCCGTTACCGGTGGCCTGGTAGCCCTCCACCTGGGACCGGGCGCCCAGCAGCAGCGTGGCGTAGTCCTGCCCGTTGGTGCCCATGAAGACGCCGGTGGCGGAGCCGCGCACCCGCTGCGGGTCGATGCCAGCGCGTTCGAACACCTCCCAGGTGGCGTGCAGCAGCAGCCGCTGCTGCGGGTCCATCGCCAGGGCCTCGCGCGGGTTGATCCCGAAGAACGCGGCGTCGAAGCCGGCCACGTCGGGCAGGAACCCGCCGCTGCGGGTGTAGCTGGTGCCGACCCGCTCCGGGTCGCTGTCGAACAGGGCGTCGAGGTCCCAGCCCCGGTCGGTGGGCATCGGCGTGACCGCGTCCACCCCGTCGGCCAGCAGCCGCCACAGCTCCTGCGGCGACGACACCCCGCCAGGGAACCGGCAGGCCATCGAGACGATCGCGATCGGCTCGTCCACCGGCGCCCGGACCACGGTCGCGCCGCCGGCGGCCGGGCCGCCGTCCGCGCCGACCACGATTTCGGTACGCAGGAAGCGGGCCAGTTCCGCCGCCGACGGGTGGTCGAAGACCACGGTCGACGGCAGGGTCAGGCCGGTGACCCGACCCAGCCGGTCCCGCAGCTGCACGGCTGCGAGGGAGTCGAAGCCCAGCTCGCGGAACGCCCGGCCGGCCGGCACCTGGTCGGTGGTGGCGTGACCGAGCACGGCCGCCGCCTCCGCGCGGACGAGGTCGACCAGCAGCGCCTCCTGTCCGGTCGCCGGCAGCGCCGCGAGCCGGGCCCGCAGCCCGTCGGTGGCGGCGGCGCTCTCCGGCCGCTCCGGCTCGGCGACGGCCGGGGCGACCCGGTCGAAGAGGTGGCTCGGCCGGGCGGCGGTGAACGCCGTGACGAACCGGGACCAGTCGACGTCGACGATCACCGGCGCCGCCTCGGGGGCGTTCACCCAGCGGCCCAGCGCCGCGACGGCGGCGTCGGGCGCGAGCGGGGTGAACCCGCGGCGGCGCAGGCCGTCCGCGGTCTCCCCGGCGGCCATGCCGTCCTCCGCCCACGGGCCGTAGGCCAGGGCGGTGGCGGGTAGGCCCGCCGCCCGGCGGGCGGCCACGAGGGCGTCGAGCAGGGCGTTGCCGGCCGCGTAGCCGGCCTGCCCGCCGCCGCCCCAGACGCCGGCCACCGAGGAGAAGACCACGAACGCGTCGAGGTCGTGGCCCCGGCAGGCGGCGTCGAGGTGCAGGGCGCCGAGCACCTTGCCGGCCAGGGTGCCCGACAGCTCGCCGTCGGTCACCTCGTACGCCGGGGTGGTGCCGCCGGACGCGCCGGCGGTGTGTACGACGGCGGTCAGCCCCGGCAGCCCGGCGACGAGGGCGTCGACCGCCTCCCGGTCGGTGACGTCGCAGGCCACCACCCGCACCGCACCCAACTCGGCCACCAACTCCGCCGCACCCGGCGCGGCCGGGCCACGCCGCGAGACCAGCACCACCTCGCCGGCGCCGTTGGCCAGCAACCACCGGGCCACGTGCCGGCCCAGCGCACCCGTACCGCCGGTCACCAGCACCGTGCCGGCGGGCCGCCAGCCCGACCCGGCGGGCGGCGCGGCCGGCACCAGCCGCCGGCCGAAGAGGCCGTTGCGGCGGACGGCCACCTGGTCCAGGGTGCCGTCGGCCAGGACCGCGACGAGCCCGGCGCGGGTGCTCCGGTCGGCGCGGTCGGGCAGGTCGACCAGGCCGCCCCAGCGGTCCGGCTGTTCGAGGGCGACGACGCGGCCGAGGCCCCAGGCCAGGGCGGCCCAGGGGTCGCCGGCCCGCTCGCCCGCCGTGACCGGCAGCGCGGTCCGGCTGAACGCCCACACCCGTCCCGGCAGGCCGGTGTCGGTGAGCGCCCGGGTGAGGGTGAGCAGCACCGCCGCGCCGGCGGGAACCGCCGGGGTGTGCGCCAGGGGCTGGTCCTGCCGGGGCAGGACGCAGAGCACCCCGGCCCAGCCGTCCGCGCTGATGCCGCGCAGCCGCTCACTCAGGTCGGCCCGGGTGAGGGTGGGCGGCACGGTCAGCGTGTCGACCTGGGCGCCCGCCTCGGTGAGCGTCCTCGCGGTGCCCGCGTCGGCCCCGCTGTCGACGGTGACGACCAGCCACCGCCCGGTCAGCCCGGTCGCCGGGGCCGGCCGCACCGGCTCCCACACGACCCGGTACGACCACCCGTCCAGCGTGGTGTCCCGGGACCGGGCCCGCCGCCAGCGCGAGAGGACCGGCAGGGCCGGGCTGAGGGCGCCCAGGGCCTCGGTGTCGTCGCCGATTTCGGCGGCGAGGGCGGCCAGGTCGCCACGCTCGACGGCGGCCCAGAAGTCGGCGTCGCCGCTGTCCGGGGCGGCCTGCTTCGCCGGCGTGCCCTCGGGCCAGTAGCGCTGGTGCTGGAAGGCGTACGTGGGCAGGTCGACGCGGCGTGCGCCGCTGTCGGCGAACCACTGCCGCCAGGTCACCGGC
>NZ_JBFAAF010000094.1:0-21912 GCF_040639595.1 Micromonospora sp. NPDC023814 | reverse complement strand
TCCCGGTTGACCCCTATCGAGTACGAGACCATCATGACCCCACTGGCCAGTCAGGCCGCGTGACTAAAACTGTCACCTATCGGTGCAGCAGACCCCTGTGGGGCTGCGGTCGGTGACGATCCGATCAACGCCACCGTCGTCCCTCGGACGGCCAGATACGGCTTGATCGACGTGTACGGGAGGTCGACCGGGCGGACAGTGCCGTCGGGCTCGATGACGACAAGGCGGTGTCGCGGCCCCTCCTGCACTGCCACGACGATCCGTTCGTCGTCGAGGAAGCCGTACGACGCGTAACCCAGCTCCCATGGCTCTGCGGCGCACTCACCCGCGATCGGTGCCACCGCCTTCACCTGGTGGCCGTCCCACCGGTAGAGGTTCCACCAGCCACTACGGTCGGACACGAAGTACAGCGCCCCGTCGGGTCCCCACCGCGGCTCCACCGCCGATGCATCCGGGCCGCCGGCCAGTTTCACCGGGTCCTCGACGACGCCGCGCGGCGAGTAGGAGGCCACCCAGATCTCACACGCGTCCCAGGGCATGTCGCGCTCGCTCCACGCGGCCCAGGCCAACGACTCCGGACCTGGCCGAGGCGCACCGAGAAACCCTCGAGACACGGCGAGAGTCCGCATCTGCGGAGCACCGGTGAGCGATACCGCGACGAGTTCGTCACCCTGTTCCGACTCCCGCACAGCCAGCAACTCGCCGTCACCGATCGTCAGGTCACCGAAGGATCCCTGGCTGACCAAGTCGAGTTCCTCGCCGTGCCGGCGGCTCCGGTAGAGGCCATCTCCGCCGACGCACCACAACGTTTCATCGGTGACAGCGAACGATCCGCCTCCGTACGCGTGGACGCCGCTGCTGATATCGAAGCCCTCCGGGCTGATATCACGCTTGCCCTCGCCGGGCCGCCAACGTGTCACCGTCGCAACCCCGCCGGCTTCGGGGCGAGTCTCCAGCCAGTACAGGCCGCCATCACCGTTACGCAGTTGGTCATAGCTCACCGAGGCGCGGACGGCGTCGTCCACCGACACTGCAGCGATCCTGTCGGCCAGCCTCACGGGTCCTCCTCGAACGACTTCGACGCGCGACCGGACGACAGCGGGCCTCGTCAACCGGTCGTAGGGGCACCGGCAAGGGCCCAGCGAAGGTTTCGGGCCTCCGACCGGCGCGAGCGTTCAGACATGGCCGACTCTACGCCCAAGCGCCTTTACCTGCCGCTGGATGTCCGCTCTCGAACTGCCCATCGCCGGTTCAATCTTGGCGAGTAGAAAGCCGATGCGGACAACTGCTCTTGTCCGCATCTTCGGTATCGACCAAGCCATTCAAATCGAGCGACCATTCGGGGCGTAGGGCCATTCACAGGTGGCACAGCAAGATGGAGAGGACTGTCGTGCCTGTTGCCAGGAGGCTTGCGCTCCTGTTGTTCATTCCGCTGGCGGCGACCCTCGTCTTCGCCGCGTGGGGTGTGGCGTCGACGAGCCGCCAGGCGCTCGGCGCCGACCGATTGCAGTCTTTGGTCGCGGTGTCGGCGAGCGCGGGTGAGGCGATTCATCAGCTCGGCCGGGAGCGCGAGCTGGCGGCCCGTCTGGTATCGGATCCACAGGCAGGCCTGAATGCCTATCTGGAGCAGGTGACAGGTTCCGACCGCGCGGTGAACGCCTACCGGCAACACCGCGACCGGGTGGACCCCACCGGCCTGAGCGAGTTGATTGGGCCGTTCGATGAGCAGCTTCGGTTGTTGCCGGCTCTTCGAGAGCAGGTCAGGGCGCGGTCGACGTCGTTGACGGCGGTCCTGGTCCGGTACCACGTGTTGATCGCGCAGGGTTTGACGGTGCGGGAGAGCGTCGGTCAGGTAGGTGGTGCCGGTGGCGCGGTTGCGGATCGGCTGCGGGTGGCGGCGGCGCTGTCCCGGGCGGCGGAGTACGTGGGTATCCAGCAGGTGTCGGTCGCTACCGGCAATGGTGTGGTGCTGACCCCGGCGGTGCAGGCGGAGTTGGCGGCGACGCGGGCCGGTTACGACGAGGCACTGTTGGCGGTGACGCAGCGGTCGTCGGCACGGTGGCGGTCGTGGTTGGACCAAGCGTTGACCGGGCCGCAGGTGCTGGCGGCGCAGCGTTTCGACGACGAGGTCGCCCGTACCCAGGTCGGGCGGCGTTTGCGGGTCGACGCCAGGGCGTGGACGGCGGCGACGAGCGAGCGCCGTGATCGCCTGCACGAGGTGCAGACCCGCGTTGACGGCGACATCGCTGCGGAGGTGGATCGGCAGCGTACCGAGCAGTGGGTGACCACCGGTGTGTTGTCGGGTACGGCGGTGTCGCTCGTGGCCGCCGCGGCAGCGCTGGCGTGGCGGCAGGGCCGGGCGTTGGCGCGGCGGCTGCGGCGGGTCCGCGACGCGGTCACCCGGGTGGCCGAGCGCGAGCTGCCTGAACTGGTGCGCCGCATCGACGCCGCGGACCCAGCCGATGTGCAGTCGATGCCACCTCCGCCGGCTGCGCTTGCCGCGGCAGCGAGGACGCGGGACGAGGTGGACGAGGTGGCTGCCGCGTTCGACACGTTGGCGTTGAGCACGTACCGGATCTCGACGGACCTGGCCCGGCAGCGACGGGTCGCCTCTGGCGCGGTAGAGGCGGTGGGGCGGCGATGCCAGGGAATGACGCACCGGCTGCTGCGCGAGTTGGACATGGCCGAGCGGGAGGAGAAGGACGCCGCGACATTGGCGACGTTCTTCGCGGTGGACAACCTCGCCGCGCAGTTGTTGCAGTTCGTGCAGAACCTGCTGGTGCTCTCCGGCCGATCGTTGGGGGCGGTGCATCCGCAGCCGGCGGAGCTGGCGACGGTGGCGCAGGCAGCGCAGGGCCGCATCCAGGAGTACCGGCGGGTGAGCCTCGGAGTGATCGACGAGCGAGTCCTGGTGCCGCCGGCCATGATCGACGACCTGGTGCACCTGCTGGCATCGCTGCTGGACAACGCCACCCGCTACAGCCCTGGTGAGGCGCTGGTCACCGGGCACCTGCTAGGTAACCGGGCGATCATCCAGGTCACGGATTTCGGCACGGGGATCAAGCCGGACCTGCTGGAGCGGCTGAACCGGGAACTGGCCGCGCCGACACCGATGATCGAGGTGGAGCACATCCGCCGGCAGGGGCTGGCGACGGTCGCGTTGCTGGCCGCGGCGCACGGCCTGCGGGTGCGACTACTGCCGGGTCAGCCGCACGGCACCGTCGCGGAAGTCGAGATTCCCGCCGAGAAGCTTCTCGTCGCGGTCGCTGAGCCGGTGGCCCTGCCCACCGGGCCGATCGCGGGCCGGCGGGCACCCGGCGGAACCCCGGCGTCCACCCTGACCCTGCCCGCTTCCACCAGCGCGTCCGGCCGGCAGAGCGACCTGCCGCCAACACTGCCCGTTCGACGGGGGTCGCAGGCCCGGCTCACGACCGACAGTCCGACTCAGCCGCTACCGGTTGTCCCGGCCCTGCGGCCGGCACCAGCACGGGAGTCGACGCCTGTGTTCGACGAGGCGGCCCGGCGGCTGCCACCACCGGCGTGGTTCGTCGAGGGCGCGACGGTGCACATGCCGTCGGCTTCAACTCCGTCTCCACCGGCGGACGGCACGGCGACCACGCCCAACGGCCTTCCCAAGCGGCAGCCGATGGCCGCGTTTCATCCGCCTGCCATGCCCGCCGCCGAGCCGTCGCGCCGCCCACCTGGCGGCCTGGCCCGCACGGCAGCCGCCTACCAACGCGGCCTCGGCCGCCGTCCTCCCCAGCCGAAAGGTTCGTGATGAGCAACGATCTGAGCTACCTGCTGAACAACAACCTGGTCGCCCGCGTGCCCGGGATCAGCCAGGCCGTGGCCGTGTCTGCCGATGGGCTGCTGCTGGCCTGGACCGATGGGCTCAATCGGGAAGCCGCCGAACGCCTCGCCGCGGTGGCGTCCGGGATGAACAGCCTGCTCAACGGTGCCGCCCGCAACCTGTCTGCGGGCGGGGTGCAGGGCAACCTGACCGAGCTGGCTCACGGGTTCCTGATCCTGGTCTCGGTGAGCACCGGCGCGTCGCTGCTCACCCTGGCCACCCGCGACGCCGATCTCGCATTCGTCACCGAAGAGCTCGGTCGTTTCGCCGACCAGGTCGGTGACCAGCTCACTCCCGCTTTCGCGGGCGCCCTCGCCGTGGTGGGAGCCGGCCGGCGATGAGCACACGCGCCATCGCGGCCCGCCCACCTGCGGGCGCGCCGCCGAACTTGAAGATCGTGCTGACCGGGCCGTTCGGCGTCGGCAAGACCACCCTCGTCGGGGCGGTCTCCGACATCGCGCCGCTGACCACCGAGGCCGCCATGTCGCCCGGCAACGCCGACGACACCTCCTATGCCCCGGCCAAGACCACCACCACGGTGGCGATGGACTTTGGTCGTCTCGAGGTCGACGGTGTGACTCTCTACGTCTATGGCACCCCGGGGCAGCACCGCTTCTGGTTCATGTGGGACGCCATCGTCCGTGGCGCCGCGGGCTCGGTGGTCCTTGTCGACACCCGTCGGCTGCAGGACTCGTTTCGGCACCTCGACTACGTCGACCACGTCCGGCTGCCCTACGTCGTCGCGGTCAACCAGTTCCCCGACGCCCGTCCCTACCCCGTCTCCGCGATCCGTGAAGCCCTCGCACTGACTGCGGACGTGCCGATCGTCGGCATCGACGCCCGCGACCGCGACAGCGTCCGCCGGCTGCTGATCGCGCTCGTCGAGCACGTTCTCACCCGCGCCACGCCTCGCTCGGCGGCCACGCAGTCCTGACCCCACGGAACCCGCCCGTCACCCCGCACGAAGGAGCCCTTTCCATGTCTGTTCCCCGCCCACGCGCGCGACGCGCACTCGCCGCCCTGACCGTGGCCGGTGTCCTGCTGGCGGGTGCCGCGTGCAGCAGCACCGCCACCGACTCCGGCACGGTCCGTGTCGGTCTGCTGGTGTCGCTGTCGGGCACCTACGCCACCGTCGGCGAGGACATGCGACGCGGCTTCCAGCTCTACCTCGACACGCACGACGGCAACCTCGGCGGCCGGAAGATCGACCTGGTCGTCGGCGATGAGGGCGACGGTCCGGCCACGGCCGTCCCGGCCGCGCAGAAGCTCCTCGAACGCGACCGGGTCGTCGCCCTGACCGGCCTGGTCGGTGGCGCGACGGTCGACAAGGTGCAGACCCTGACCACCGAGCGGATGGTTCCGCTGCTCGGATCGAACGCGAGGCCGGCGTTCGCGCCGGTGGGCGGCAAGCCCCGCGACCTCGGCTACACGTGGCACACCTCCTACAACTCCGACGAGCCCGGCATCGCCATCGCCTCCCACATCAAGTCGCAGGTCGGCGACGGTGAGGTGTACGCGATCGGTCCGGACTACCAGGGCGGCTGGGACGAGCTGCGCGGCTTCACCGACACCTTCACCCGCCTGGGAGGGAGACTCGCCAACCCGGACGGGAAGACGCTGTTCACCCCGTTCCCGGCGACGGAGAACTTCCTGCCGTACCTGAACCGGGCCGCCGAGTCGAAGCCGAAGGCCGTCTACACCTTCTACGCCGGTGCGGCGGCGGTGGCGTTCGTCAAGCAGTACGCCCAGTCCGACCTGCGCGACGTTCCCCTCTACGCCGCCGGCTTCCTCACCGAAGGGTCCGTACTCGCCGCGCAGGGTCCTGCCGCAACCGGGATCCGTAACGTCCTCAACTACAGCCCCACCCTCGGCAACCAGGCGAACCAGGAGTTCGTCGCCGCCTGGTCCGCCGCCGGACACCCGGGGCAGCCGACGACGTTCGCGATGGCCTCCTACGACGCGGCCGCCGTCCTCGACCGGGCGTTGTCCGCCGTCGACGGGCAGGTGACCGGGGAGAAGCTCAACGCCGCGATCGGGCAGGTCGGGCGGGTCGTATCGCCGCGCGGGGACTGGCAGTTCGAGCCCACCGAGCACCGTCCGGTGCAGCGCTGGTACCTGCGCGAGGTCAAGCCTGACGGCCCGGTGCTGTCCAACGTCCTGCTGCAGGACCTCACCACCCTGCCCTGACCGAGACAGCCACAATGAGAGAGGCGCGGTGCGCGTGGACGCCTACCTGATACCCGCCGTCGACGGGGTCGCCTACGGGCTGCTCCTGGCGATTGCCGCCGCAGGCTTGACCGTCGCGTTCGGCGCCGGGGGTGTGCTCAACCTCGCGCACGGCACCCTGATCGCCGCTGGCGGCTACGTCGCCGCTGCCACCAGCTCGGGAACATGGGCCAGCCTCGCCCTCGCCACCGGCTACGCCACCCTCGTCGGGGCCGCCGGTGGTGGGGCGCTCGCCGCCGCGACCGCCGGACTGCGCGGCCGTGGGCATCTCGACCAGGCACTGCTCACCTTCGGTGTCGCGCTCGTCGGCGCGGAACTGCTCACCGCCGCCTACGGCCACGACACCCTGCGACCCCGCCTGCCCGGGGTGCTGGAGACGACCGTGCGGGTTGCCGGGCACCGGTATCCGGTCGACCGGCTCGCCGTGCTGGGCATCGCCGTTCTGGTCGTCGCGGCGGGGTACGTGCTGCTGCACCGCACCCGCGCCGGGCGGCTCATCCGGGCCACGGTCGACGACCGGGCCATGGTCGCCGGCATCGGTGTGAACCCCCGCCTGGTGGACGCGGCGGTGCTGGTGGCCGCCGGGGCTCTCGCCGGTCTCGCCGGGGCGTTGACCACCCCGATCCTCGGCGTCGGCCCGCACACCGCCGACACCACCCTGCTGCTGTCCCTGATCATCGTGGTCTGCGGTGGTCTCGGCTCCGTGCCCGGCGCGCTCGCCGCCGCTCTCGCCGTCGGGCTCGTGCAGACCGTCGGCGTGACGTCCTTCCCCACGGTTGCCCCGTACCTGCTGATCGCCGCCATGGCCGTGGTGCTGCTGGCTCGCCGGACCAGCCTCCCCGGACGGGCATCCGCATGAGCGGTCAACGGCACGACATGTTGACGACGGTGGTGCGGGCGCTAGCGCGACGCGGGCGGCCGTGGGCGGCACCTGGTCTGGCTGCCACGGTGGTGGGCGTTGTGGCGTTGTCACCGGATCCGTACCTGCACGCCACTGCGGCACGGATGCTGCCCCTGGCGGTGTTGGCGGTCAGCGTCGCAGCGGTCACCGGCCACGCGGGCCTGCCCACCCTCGGCCAGACCGCCCCGTACGCGGCCGGCGCCTACACCACCGCCCGGCTCGCCCTCGCCGGCACCGACCTTGCCCCGCTGCACCTGCTGGCGGCGGCCGGAGCGGGAGCACTGACCGCCGGGGTGATCGGCGCGGTGCTGGTCCGCTACCGCGCCACGGTGTTCCTGATGCTCAGCCTCGCCGCCGTGGAACTGACCGCGATCACCGCCGGCCAGTGGCGGACGGTGAGCGGCGGCACCGACGGGCTCGCCGGGATCCCCGCTCCCCGCCTGCTGCCCGGCCTGCCGCCGCTGCTGGCCGACCGCACGGTGCTGCTCTACGCCGCGGTCGTTGCGATCGCCGCGACAACCGTTGCTATGGCGCTGCTCGGCGGTGACCGGCAGACGCTGCTGGCGGCCGTGCGCGCCAACGAGGCCCGCGCCACGGCCAGCGGCCACCGGGTCGCCACCTACCTGTGGGTGGTACATGCCGGCGCGGGCGCGGTGGCCGGCATCGGCGGGGCACTGCTGATCCACACCCACCGGTGGATCACCCCCGCCGACGTCGGATTCACCACCGCCGCCCTCGCCCTGCTCGCCGTGGTCATCGGCGGCGCCATGTCGCTGCCCGGCGCCGCCACCGGCGCAATCGCGGTCCTCACGGTGCGGGACGTGGTCGCCGCCCCGCTGCCCGGCCACGCGCCCCTGCTGCTCGGTGCCCTCTTCGTCGCCGCGGTGTACCTGCTGCCCGGCGGCCTGACCGCCCTTCCCGCGCGACCGGCCAGACTCCCCATCCGTCGTCACCGCCGGCGCTGTCCCGCCCTTCACACGTCCGACGGCCCGGCCCAAACCGCCACCAGGAGCACCCCGTGAGGACCGTCCACCGCATCGACCCCGACGGCGTGCCGTCGCAGCGTAAGCCGGGTGACATCGACCGCGCTCACGGCAACGGCCTCGTCGCGACCGGCCTGCGCTACGCCTACCGACAGCTGACCGTCCTCGACCTGGACACCTTCACGATCGCCCCCGGCGACCGCCACGCCGTCATCGGCCCCAACGGCGCCGGCAAGTCCACCCTGCTGAACATCCTCGCCGGCACCACCCGTACACAGGCCGGCACCATCACCTACAACGGGCAGGCCATCACCCGCCGCAGGGCCGCCTGGCGGGCCCGCGCCGGTATCGGCCGCACCTTCCAACACCCCAGCGTCTACCCGAACCTGACTGTGCTGGACTGCGTGCGCATGGGCGGCTGGCACCACCGCCACCAGCCCGAACGCACGCCCCTGGAAGCCCTCGACCTCGTCGGCCTGCTCGAGTACGCCGACTACCCGGCCGCCGCGCTGTCGCACGGGCACCGCCGCATGCTCGACCTGGCCGTCGCCCTGGCCGGGCAACCCCGCGTGCTGCTGCTCGACGAGCCCGCCGCCGGCCTCACCGACACCGACACCACCCGCCTGCTCGACATCCTCGGCCGTCTGCCCGGCTGGATGGCGGTCGTGCTCGTCGAGCATCACATGGACGTCGTGGCCGCCCTCGCCGACTGGACCACCGTGCTGGCCCACGGCCGCCGCCACACCGACGGCCCCACCGACATCGTGCGCGCCGACCCCGCCGTCGCCGCCCTCTACCTCGGCACCGGGGGTGACGATGCTGCGCATCGGTGACCTCGCCGCCGGCTACCACGCCGACACCCCCGTCCTCCACCACATCAACGTCGATCTGGCGGCCGTCGCCGTGCACACCGTGGTCGGTCCCAACGGCGCCGGGAAGACCACCCTGCTGCACACCCTCGCCGGGCACCTGCGCCCCACCACCGGGTGGGTCCTGCTCGACGGCCGCGACGTGACCGGCTGGACGCCTGTCCGCGCCGCTCGCGCCGGCATCGCCCTCGCCCCGCAGGGGCGGCGCCTGTGGCCGTCGCTGACCGTCGCCGAACACCTCACCGTCACCCGGCCGCCCGCTCGCCGCCCGAACAGCCGCACCTGGACCGTGGACGAACTGCTGGAAATGTTCCCGGCCCTTGGGGCCCGGCTGCGCCACCGTGGCCACCAACTCTCCGGCGGGGAGCAGCAGATGCTCACCATCGCCCGCGCCCTGCGTACCGCGCCGCGGCTGCTGCTGTGCGACGAACCCACCGAAGGACTCGCCCCCGCTATGGCCGCGCATGTCACTCAAGCGTTGCGGGGCCTGCCCCGCCACGGCGTGACCGTCCTCGCCGCTCTCCCGCACGCCCGCGCCGCCGCCGCCCTCGGCGACACCGTCCACGTCCTCGCCGGCGGACGCCTCACCGGACCGATCACCACCAGCGGCGGCCAGGCCGAGCAGGCGCTGCGTGACCACCTCGCCCTGACCTCACCCGCCCTGCCTACCCGTGCGGAGGCACACGGGTGACCCCCGCCACCGCGGCAATGGCGGCCCTGGTGGTGCTGGCCGCCACCGCCGTACCCGCCGCGACAGCGCCAGCACCGCCCCACGCCCAACCTGATGCCAGGCACTGTCCCGCCTCAGCGTCCCCGCAGCCACGCCCTGCAGCGGCGCGCGGCACCACCGGCCACCAGGGCAGCCAGGTGTCCTACCCGCAACCAGCGCACCCCCGGTTGCGGGCGCTGGCCGCACACCTGCGGGTCAGCCCGTGCGACACCGCTACGGGCCCGTATGACCTCGTGCACTACCGGCAGTGGAACAACCCCGCCCGCTACCGGGCGGCGGTACGGGAGGTGGTCCGGTGGCGCGGCGACGACCGGTCCGGCGGCCAACTCGCCACCCAGCACCCCGCCAGCGTCGTTCCGGTCACCCACGACTGGTGGCGTCCCGGCGACCTGTACCACATCGGACTGATCGCCCCCTTCACCCGCACCGACGTGCTGCGGCAAGACCTCGGCATCAACGAGCTCCCACGAGCCGATCCCACGCAGGTGCTGGCGAACCTGGCGTATCTGTCGACCTGGTACAGCCCTCGTCGTGACGGCCGCGCCGCCGCCCTGACCGTTCTGGCCAATCTGAGCCCGCTCACCTACTACCCGCGCGTGTTCGACCGGTCCGGCCGCCCAGGCATCGCCGTCGCTGCCACCAGCGGCGGCCGGCGCGCCCTGCTCGTCCTGCACCCAGACACCGGGGAAGTCCTCGCCTACGAGTCCGCCCACCTGGGTCCCTCCGGGTGGCGCGCGGAGACCTACCTCCTCTACCTCACCACAGCCACGCCACCCGCCGCTGGTGGGAACCCGAAGCCCTCCCCCGGCCAGCCCGCCACCCCGACCCCTGCACCCGCGGCCGCAACAGCACTGGCTGCTGACCACGCCCCTGGCCTGCCACACCACGACGACACGAGGAGCCACTCCATGACGGCCACCGCCCCCACGCAGCGCTACCAGTTCCGCAACAGCCCCCACCAGCTCCATCCCCTGCAGGAGATGCTCGACCCGGTCACCCTCGACGACCTGACCCGCCTGGGCGTCACCGCCGGGCACACCGCCCTCGACGTCGGAGCCGGAGCCGGCTCCATCGCCCAGCATCTGTGTGAACTGGTCGGCCAGGCGGGGAAGGTCATCGCCGTCGACATCGACACCAGCATGCTCAACCCCACCGGCGTTCTCGACGTCTACCAGCGCGACCTGCGCACTCAACCGCTGCCGGTCGAACCCGGCACCATCGACACCGCCACCGCCCGCTGCGTCCTGGAACACCTACCGAACCGGTACCTGCTGCTCCACCAGATGATCAACGCGCTGCGCCCCGGCGGGCACCTCGTCCTCGGCGAGATCGTCTACGCACCCGTGTCCGTGCACGCCCCCGCCGACAGCGACAACGAACTCATCACCCGCGTCGTGCACACCATCCTCGACGTCCTCGCCGGCCGCGGTGTCGACCTGCACTGGGGCGACAAGGTTCCGTCGGTCCTGCTTGCCAACGGCTTCGAGCAGGTCCACACCCGCTGGGCCGCCGAGACCTGGGCCGGGGGCAGCGCCGGGTGCCGCCTGTACGCCGACAACGCCACCCAGCTACGCGACCGGCTCCTCGCCGAAAATCTGTCCCACGACGAGCTCGACCGGTTCGCCGAGCTGATGGCCGACCCGACGGTGCTGGTACGCGGCTACCAGTTCGCATCCACCACCGCCCGCAAGCCCCGCTGAACCTGGCACGCGGGGGCGGCCGAAGCCGGTCGCCCCCGGCTGGGCCGGGAGGTATCGGGCCATGTGCGCGACCCCTCGCCGCGAAGTACCTGGCGGAGCCACACCTCGGTTCTTCATCCAGCCCCAGCACATGTCCTACGCTCCCACGTCACTTGGGCCTGTCTTTCACGCTCGTCGTATGACAGCGCACTGTCCCCGCCGGGCCGGACACGCCGAGACTGCCCGTCACGCCGCCGGGTCGGCGCTGCCCGCTCCGCCCCGACGGGGACTCACCAAGGTCGTCGAGATGAGATCGCCGTTGGGCCAGGCGTCGGCGGCCCTTCCAGATCGCGTTCCCGGCACGAATGGATGTCCGTCAATCCTGACAGCCATCGGTTAGGTGGAAGTGGCGTAACCCCGGACCAAAGGCGGCGACGTGGTCCGCGGTCCCGTGGTGCGCTTTCGATGGCGTGAAACGGCCTTCGCTGACAGTGATGTCGTAGGCGCCCCCGTTGGCGTACTCGGCCAGGGTCCCGGTCACTTGGTGCTCGGCTGCCCAGGCGAGCGCGGCCTCCAGGGTGTCGAACACCCCGGAGGCGTAACGAGCGCGGTCACCATGGAAGATCCAAACGGTGGACCTGAACGCGACACTCCGCTGGTCAGCAGTTGGCCTGCGGTGCAGGCCCTCCGGTGTGAACGAGAACGAGTCAGGGAACATGCCTGGCCGATGGCGCACGGCGAGAACCACCGGTTCGGGGTGTACGCCCTGCAGCCCTGCCCCGGCTGGGGTATCCGCGAAGTCATTCCACAGGTGGAAGCAGGTCAGGTCGTGGCCGGGCTCGGCCGTGGTGTAGGCGAGCGTCTTGGGACAGAAGGGGTTGGTTCCGCCGATCCACAGCGATGGTGGCCCGAAGGTCTCGATGACCTCGGGCAGCGCTCGATCCTGCGTCACCCACTTGCCGACATCGGTACTCAACTGCTCGAGTTCGGCCGCCGACAACGCCCGATCCAGCTCGAGCCAGCCGAGGCGATGGGCGATCTCGGCGTAGACGGAGGCCGTGGCATAAATCCACAGAATGTGCCGCAGCCGACGGTGAAAGCGACGAGGCTGCCGGTGGTTGCCGGAAACCGTGCCGGAGTCGCGGGAAACAGGTGCCAGGCCGGCGTGGGCGGCGAGTTTCGCAGGGCTGTCGTACTCGGTCATGCCGGCGGTGTGGACCAGCAGTTCGGCGGTGAGCAGGGCGCCCATGCCGGGCAGACTCCCGATGATCGGCGCCAGCTGGTGCTGGTCGAGTTGCTCGGCGATGAGGTCGTCGACAGCGGCGATGCGCTGCTCCAAGGCGAGGATCTCGGTGGCCATCTGCCCGACGACTACGGCGGCGGCGCGTTGGCCGGGCAGGGTGACGGTCTGCTGCCGGGCGGCGGCGACCATCGCCTCGGCGACCTGGATGGCGTTCTTGACGTGGCCGCGGCGGAGCAGGGCGGTGATCCGGTCGACGCCGGCGTGCCGGATCGCCGCCGGGGTTTGCCAGCAGGCTAGGACCATCATCGGCCCCTTCCGGTTCAGGTCCACGGCCCTTTCCAGCGCGGGACTGATCCCGGTGAGCAGTTCCTGCAACCGGAAGAGAGTGGCGACGCGCTGGCCGACGAGGTCAGCGCGGTAGCCCGTCAGCACGGTCAACTCGGCGAGGAGCCGGTCGGTGGGTTCCAGGACGGGGATGTCGGGGCGCATGCGGATGGTCTGGGCGATGACCACCGCGTCGCGGGCGTCGGTCTTGTTCTCCCCGGCGAACGCGGCGGCCATGTGGAACGCGACGGTGCCGGAGACGTAGCGGACCTGGACCTGCCGCCGCCACAGCAGGGTCAGTAGCAGCGCCGACAGGCCGGTGGTGACGTCGACCGCCCAGCAGGCTGGCCGGCCGTGCGTCGACACCTCGGCCATGACCGCTAGGAGAGCGGTCTCGTCGTTGGCGACCCGGCGGGAGTAGACGAGCCGACCGTCGCCATCAACGGCGGCGACGTGGTGGTGGGTCTTGCCGATGTCCACGCCGATCCACAGCTTCGCCACCCTCGCGCCTCTCCTTCATTCGATCGGATTTCTGTCGGGCCGTCGTCTGTGGGTTCGGGTTTGCCGGCACCTTCTACGAATGCGATCAGGATCGCGGGTCTCCATCAGCGGTCTACCGAATCTCGCAGACGACGAAGCGGCGGGTGGCATCTCCTACCGTCAGCCAAGCAATCTCGGCGAAACACACGCAGCCATACCCACCCCTCCCGGGCATCGGGGTCTACGGCCAGGAGGGCCGTGCCCGTTCAACCAACGCGTCTGCGAGGCGGGAGCGGGTGGCACCTCGAAGCTCAGCCACGATCACGGCGGAACACACACAGCCATCCCCACTCCCGGCCCCGCGGGCACGGCGACCCAGCCTCCCGCCGTCGCTGGCCGGCGCCTCGGACACGATGTGCGAGAGCCGGGGATCGATCGAGCGCGGGGAAGGCGTACGGCGTGACTGCCCATAACGGGGACGCGGGGCCGCCGTTCCTTGACTGGCCTGATTCCCACGCCAACCATCGCTGCAGCGGCTTGAATGGCGGTGTGCAGGTCAGCAAGGACGGGCGGGACTGGCGCATCGGCGCCGCCGCCGACGTGGGCTGGATCGCTGGTCACACCACTGCCGGTGCCTCGATCACCACCGCCATCCCGCCGGTCTTCGACGCCTACGCCACCACGTACCAGGCCGACGACATCACCGCCGCCGTCTACGAGCACGCCCTGATCGAGGACCTCTCCACGCACACCTCCGACCAGCCCTGGTGGCTGGCCTACCTCGACACCGGCGCCCACGACGTCGTCTTCCCCCACGCCCCGAGGGTGTTCCTCTACTGGAACTGGCCGTACGTGCTGGTCGAGGCCGGTCCCGAGCAAGCTCTCACCTGGCGCACCGATGGTCACATCCGGCACCCGCACGGAGCGCTACCCGACCTGTTCTTCCCCGCCGATCGGTCATGGCTGGTTTCCGCGCTCTGGGACGACACCTGGACCTGCATCGGCGGCCCGGCACCACTGATCCACACCCTCGAACGCGACCCGGTGGCCAACGCCCGCCAGGTCCGACCCGACGAGGACGCGCTGCCACCAGGGCTGACCCGCGGGTGACGGCCCACGCCCGAGGGCCGGGGTCAGCCCTCCACGGGGACTACCGTCGCCACTTCTCGGCGGGTCGGCAACCACTGGTCGATTTGCCGTAGATCCGCCTCCCATCCGAGACCCGCGTAGCAGTACTCCAGTTGGTCCTCGGCCTGAAACAGCGGACGCCTGTCGATCTCCACGCCTCCGACGTCGTAGCTGACCAGTTCCGAGGCGTTGCCGGCCCTGAGCCTGGCGTCGCTGCTCATCAGGCCGAACACGCCTTCGGAGAGCCGGGCTGCCGTGGTGTGGCCGTCACCGTGATCGAGCACGAGCCGGTGGACACGTCGGCTGACCCGGCCGCTGACGCTGACGTCCCCGCCGTCGGACTCGGTGGAGGTCAGCAGCAGTCGCTGCACCGGCCCGGGCAGCCACTCACCGTTCGGCCAGGGCTCGGTGGCGCCCCCGCCGGACTCGCGGTCCGTTCCTGGCGACTCGACGTCGCAGGTGGCGTAGCCGACGTCGTTCATGAACAACACCAGTGCGCGGTCACCGCGCTCTATGGCTACCGCCAGGTCGGCCAAGGACACCGGGACGGGTCGCTCGCTAGGGTTCTGCCGCGTCTGCCGTTGCGGGGAGTTCCACCGCAGGCACCGCACGGCCGCGTCCCGCAGCGTCGGCGACAGCTCCCCGGCCCCCGTGGCCAGCACCTCCACGGTCGATCGCTCCGGCCGGTCCCGCACCACCACCGCGGGGTGAACGATCCGGCCCGGTCCCGCGGTACCTGGATCTACACGGGCCCGACCTCGGTCTGCGCCGTCTTGGCCCCGTGCCCGTTACGGATGTTGGCCCGCCGACCGGTCGTCTTATCGATAGCAGCCTCGTCGAGATGGGCGTCCAGCTCCGCATCAAGTGCTGATTCCAGGACGGTGCGGGTGATCCCGGCGAGGGGTCCACCGGCCCGACCAATGACACTCCGTCGGCTTTGGCCCGCTCGATCAGCTGCTGCGCGAACTCCACCTCCGCCGACGACGGCTAACCTGGGTGATTCATGGTGATCGCCGGAATGTGCTGTTCGCTGGCGTGTAGATGAGCGGAAGTGCCTGCCCTGCAAGGGAAACTTGTGATTGCGACATCTACAGGTTTCTCTTCGAGGGAGGCACTTCCGAGGTGCAGCTTACGGCGTGGTCGCGGGATCTGCGGGTCACTGCGGGTGGTTCGGGTGTGGTGTCGCACGTCGGTGCGGCGCTGTTGCGGTTGCTGGCGGATCGGGCCGGGTTGACCGCAGCGTTGTCGGCGGGGCTGGCCCGGGCCGGTTGGTGGCCGGTGCATGACCGGGGTCGGGTGCTGGTGGACCTGGCGGTGATGATCGCTGACGGCGGGGAAGCGATCGCGGATATCGACGTGCTGCGCCACCAGCAGGAGGTGTTCGGGTCGGTGGCCTCGGACACCACGGTGTGGCGGGCCCTGGATGAGATCGGCGTGGTGCAGCTGCGGCGTATCGCCAAGGCCAGGGCGAGGGTGCGGGCCCGGATGTGGCAGCTGTTCGGCGGCCCGCCGGCGGCGAGGGCGGCCGGGCGGGACATCGGCGCCGGGATCGTCGTGCTGGATGTGGATTCCACGATCGTGATCGCGCACAGCGACAAGGAAGGCGCCGCAGCCACCTATAAGCACACCTACGGGTTCCACCCGATCCTGGTGACCTGCGACAACACCGGAGAGCTTCTCGCCCTGAAGCTGCGGCCGGGCAACGCCGGGGCCAACACCGCCGCCGACCATCTCGAGGTGCTCGCCGAAGCCATCGGGCAGGTCCCCGCACCGCACCGCCGGCACCTGCTCATCCGCGGTGACTCCGCGGCGGCCACCCACGCCGTGCTCGACTGGCTGACCGCCCGCAACACCGCTCGCCGACAAGTGGAGTACTCGCTGGGCTGGTCGATCGGCGAGACCGAACGCGCCGCCATCACCGCCCTGCCCGCCGAGGCGTGGTCGCCGGCGATCGACGCCGACGGCGGTGTGCGTGACGGCGCCGCCGTCGCCGAACTGACCGGCCTGCTGCCTCTGCCCGGCTGGCCGGCCGGGACGCGGGTCGTCGTCCGGCGGGAACGCCCCCACCCCGGCGCCCAGCTGACACTGTTCGAGCACCGGGATGGCTGGCGCTACACCGCCTTCGTCACCAACACCCCGACAGGGGTCTTGCAGTGGTTGGAGGCCCGCCACCGGGCCCACGCCCGGGTCGAGGACCGGATCCGCTGCGCCAAGGACACCGGCCTTCGCCGGCTACCCTCCCGCGAGTTCGCCATCAACGCCGCCTGGTGCATCGCCACCGCGATCGCCGTCGATCTGATCGCCTGGCTGCAGCTCATCGGCCTCGACGGCGACCTGGCCAAGGCCGAACCGAAACGGCTGCGCTACCGGATCCTGCACACCGCCGCCCGCCTCGTGCACGGCCAACGCCGCCGCTGGCTACGCATCCCTGTCACCTGGCCCTGGGCCGAACAGATCACCACCGCGTTCAACCAGATCACGGCCATCCCCGACCCCGGCTGACCCGCTCAGCCACCGCCCCAACAACCCGGAGGACCTCAGGAGACCACGCCCGCCGCCGCGACAGACGGCCCGCCACCATGCCCGGAACCAGGCCACATCGACAAACAGCGATCAGACGTGCCGGGCCGAAGGAGCCGGCGTCAGGCGCGAATCATCGAGGTTAGTCGGCCACGTTGAGAAGGAATTTTTCGTGGCCGCCACCGTTGGCGTTGAATTGGCAGTTGACTATCCCGCCGCCGCCGTCGGTGGGGGCCGTCACCCCGGAGCCGACCATTCGCAGATACACATTCGGGAAGGCCGTCGCCGACTCGAAGGAGAACGAACCGTCCGCCTGGACGTGAAGCTTGAACTTCTCGTAGGGCTCTGCGCCGAATTGGCAGTTGACCGTCCCACCACCAGGTCCTGAGGTGACGGTCGGCAACCCGGCGCCGTCCATGCGCAGATACACGTTCGGAAAGGCCATCGACTCGAAGGAGAACGAACCGTCCGCCTGGGCGCGAAGCTGGAACGTCTCCAAGGGCCCCGCGCCGAATTGGCAGTTGACCGTCCCACCACCAGACCCGGTGAAGGTCGTCACCCCGGTGCCGTCCATGCGCAGATATACATTCGGAAAAAAGGTCGACTGGATCGTGATCGGTGTGTCCCCGAGCGCCGCGAAGTCCGCTACTGACAACGGCATGATGTCCTCTCTTTCTTTTGGGAATATTCATCGGGTCCGGCATCAGGGCAGCCGGATGGTCCTGGTGTTGGGGAAGCTGCCCGGGCACGAGATGGAGGAACCTGTGCCGACCACGACGTATCCCGGTGGGATCGGCGAGACCGAGCAGATGACGGTGGTGGCCGAAGTCGCCGGGGTGCGGATGGTCCAGGTGTTGGGGAAGCTGCCCGGGCACGAGATGGACGAACCCTGGGCGATGATGACGAACCCGCTTGGGATGGCGGAGACCTTGCACATCACCGTGGTCCCCGTGGTGGGCGGGGTGGTGATCGTCCAGGTGTTGGGGAAGCTGCCTGGGCACGAGATGGATGAGCCCTCGGCGATGATGACGTAGCCAGCGGGTATGGGGGAACTCTTGCAGATGGTCGTTGTAGCCGCGTTGGCTGGCGTCGCGGCCGTCGCCGCCGAGACGACCCCGAGGATGACGGCGGTCACCGTCACCATCCCGAGGTGCCGCAGGGACTTCGCCCTTCGCCTACCTGCCTGCGACCGGCGCAGCAGTCGCCGAGCCCATTCCATTCGCGTCATGTTGACCCTTTCGGTAGATCCACAGGTAACTGAGGGAGCTTCGGCCCCGCCGCCCGCCCGCGCTGCGACCACAGCGGTGCGCGCCTCGGCCTGGCAGGATCGTCGAGGACGAGCTGGGCGCTCGGGGCACGGTCCTGGCGATCCTCTCTGGGTCTGTTAGGCGGGGTCGTCGGGCCGATACGTGGCGATGATTTTGGAGAATTCGTACGCCTGTTGTTCGACGTATGTGCATTTGGCGAGGTCGTTGCCGCTGAGGTCCGCGCACTCGGGCAGGGTGCCCTGGTTGCGGTCGCGGGTGGCGTCCCAGCCGGAGAGGCAGCCGAGGTGGCGTTCCTGGGCGAATTCGACGAGTTGGCGCATGTTGTGCAGGGTGAAGATCTTCCCGTTGATGTGGCGGCCGAACATGGGGCAGGCGCCGATGCGGCGCCATACCTTGGCGGGGGCCCAGTCCGGCCAGGCGGCGGAGATCTGGGTGAACATGCCGTTGAGGGCGATGACGCAGCATTCGTAGGCGTCCGGTGGTGAGGTCTGGCCGAATTCCATGAGCATGCCGTTGATCAGGGAGGGTTGGATTCCGGCCCTGGCGAGGCGGTGTAGGAGTCGTACCCCGCCGTCGTTGAAGCCGATGAGGCTTCCGGGTGCCCCGTCGACGGGCAGGGTGTAGGAGACTTTGAGGCTGGGGTGGGCCTGCAGGACTTGGGAGATGGCCGCGACGTGGCGGTCTTGGCCGGCGTCGTTGTGGATGAATCCGCCTTCGAAGTCGAAGTCGAGGTGGTTGACGTTGTAGTTGGCCAGGATCGCTTCGTAGGTCGCGGCGATCTTGACGACGTCGGTTTCCTCTTCTTCCAGGGGCACGTTGGACGCCCCGCCGAAGGACAGGATGGTCTTGCCGTGCCTGGCCGCGAACGCGGCTATGTCGTCCTTGCCGTGGGTGCTGGTGGTGGCGTCGCCGAGGCTGTCGTAGCCGCCCCAGTAGACCTTCTTGTCGCCGCCGGGTTTGGCGACTAGGAATCCGGTGAAGAATCCGTCGATGCCGGACTCGTTGGCGTACTCGGTCAGTTGGGGGTTGGGCCAGGCCGTGTAGTCGACGAAGGGTGCCCGGGGGGCGTCCCAGTCGCCGGGGTCGGGTAGCGGCTCGGTGGTGGAGGCGGTGAAGGATTCGGAGTAGCCGGAGTAGTTGCGGGAGATGTCGTAGGCCCGGACCTGGAACGTGTACGTGGTGGACGGTGCCAGGCCGGACACGGTGGCGTTGGGCCGGGGCGTCGTGATCGTGGCGGTTGGGCCGTCGGCCGGATGGAAGGTGATCTCGTAACCCGCCACGGCAAGGTTGTCGGTGGAGGGGTCCCACTCCAGGCTCAGACTGTGCGCGGCGGCGGCGAGGGCGCGGACCTGGCGGGGTGTGGTGGGTGGCTCGTCGTCGGCGGGCGGGTCGGCGCTGTGGCCATCAACGGTGAAGGTCTGCGGTAGCAGCTTGGGGTCCTCGCCGGCCCCGACGCCACCGTTTTGCATGGCGAGGGTGAACGACTGCGACCCGTGCGCCGGGATGATTTTCTTCTCCGCGACGAGGACACCTTCGATGGTGCGCACTGGTGACTCGGATGGCGTGAAGACGAGTCCGTAGTTGTTGACGATGTGGTGGGCATCGGTGAAGGAGAATGCGATCTTCGGGTCGATGGTGTCTTCATCGGTGTAGTTGGTCAACGTGACCTGAAAATTGGCCCACCACTCGTTGCCGTTGGGTAGCCATTCCGCAACAGCGATGACCATTCCCTGTTCGAGCGCCATACTGTCCTCCCGAGGCTTCTGGCTTGATTTCACAGCGGTTGCAGCGCCGGCAGTCCCGTCCTGCCAGAAGCGCTGGATTGCGCCACCCTGTGTCGCGGTGGCATGCGGCCGGGTCCTGAGCGGTTCAGGGCTCAAGACCCGGCCCTCACGCGAGGGGCTTGGTGTTACGACAGGACGGCGATGTGGAAGCCCAGGTCGGTCAGCGCACCGGCGGAGTTGAAGGTCTGGACGAAGATGCCGTTGGGTACGCCGGCGCGTCCGACGACGGTGATCTCGCCGGGGGCCGAGGCGCCGACGCTGCCGGACAGGCCGATCGTGCCGACGAACGCGGAGCCGGTGAGGTCGTGGCTGAACACCACCTGGTACGTGCCGACACCCAGCCGGGTCGCCGATACCGCCTGGAAGCCCCTGGCGAGGGCGCCGGTGGGTTCGACGACGGCGAAGAACGTCTGCGCGGTGGGCGGCAGTCCCGCGCTTGTGGCGGGGACCAGCGCGACCCGGGCCTGATCGGCTTCGGCCTTGCTGACCGGCGGCTGGGTGCCGTTGCCCCGGCCACCGTTCTGGGATACGCCCTGGCGGGTCGTGTCCGCCGGTGCCGCGGTGGCGACTCCGGCGCCGACGAGTCCGGACAGTGCGAGGGCGGCGGCCAGCCCGAGGGCGATGCGTCGCATCCGCATGAGCAACCTCCATAGAGGGGTGTGAGTGGGTCGAGGGTCAGGCTGCCACCGACGACCGGCCCATGCGTTAACTGGATGTGTCGATGCGTGTTCGGAAAGTGACAGATGGGGGGTGCCTGGGGTGGGAGGATCGGGGGTCACCCCCGGCCGGCGACAAAACCCGTGAGGACCAGCTCCGGGTCGACGGCCCCACCCAGCCCGGCCCCGACCGCGCGCAACGGCACCGTCTGCACCTCGGCGACCGCTTCCTCGGCTGGAACACCACCCACCCCCACCACCCGCACCGAGTCGCCACCTACCGACCGAAGACTTCGACTTCGGCACCAGGGACCTCGACGAGTACGCCGCCACGGCCCGGCTGTTCACCGACGAGCCCGCCACCGTCGCGAGCCCGCCACCGTCGCCGACGCGCTGGCCGAGCTGGCTCGCGAGCACATCACCGCGGCAGACGTCGCCAAGCGGGTGGCCGTCTCCCGAGCCCCGGCCCGGCTCATGCAGCAGATCCTCACCGGCGACGACCAGCCGGTCGGGGCGCCGTACCCGATCACCTACGCCGGCGCCACCGCGCCGCTGACCACCGACCCCGCCTGGCACCGCGCGATCGCCCGCGCTTTGCATCGCGATCTACCCGCCGGCCCCGGCCAGCACTGGCAGATCTGGACCCCCACCGGCTGGACCCGGCTGCCCGACGTGGTCGGCGTCAATCAGAATTTCGGCTGACCATCATCCCCCGCGCCCGGGCCGCCGCCGGCCCGAGCGCGGGACCGCCGCCCGACCAGAGCCACACGACGGGAAGATCACCATCACGACCAGCCGAGCCGGTCTGCGCACGAGCCAAATTAACGATCTTGTGCGCAATTGCCAGGGCTTGTGGGCTGCCGTGATGTGGATCGGTTACCAGGTGATCATGCGGTCGGATACCAGGCTGGCGACCGCGTCAATGGTCTCGGGTAGAAGCTCACGGCGGCCGGTGAAGCGTTGAAGCTGCCGCCACCATTTCAGCTCCGCGATGGCGTGCTCGACGGGGATACGTTGTGAGGACTGGTGTTTACGCTCTGCTTCCCACGCGTGCTGACGTGCCGGTGGTGCGCCGGGGCGTAGTTTCAGCGGCGGAGCGGTGACCTGGTCGGGGTGGTCCTTGGCCAGACCTTGGTAGCCGGCGTCGACCAGCACCGTCACCTGCGGGTAGGCCTCCAGCAGGGCGTCGATGCCCTCGACGCGGGCGGCGGTGGTGTCGTGCATCCGGCCTGGCCGGTGTCCACCGCACCACAGGGTCGCCCCGTACTCGT
>NZ_JBFAAF010000093.1:0-22344 GCF_040639595.1 Micromonospora sp. NPDC023814 | reverse complement strand
TCGCCGCAGCCCTGGTCATCCTCCACATCGAGCACGGACGAACCACCTGAAACGAACACTACGCACAGTCGCGAACCGTTACTCGGAAAGGCTCAGTAAACGGGTATCCGCCAGGCTCTTCCCGGGATCAACAAGGCACCCCGGTTTTGATGCCACCTAGAGTTAAATAACGACACGTCGTCAGTGATTCGCTCGCGCTCGTCTTCCTGATCCCCACCTGACACTTCAATCAGTGCCTTTTCCACATCGCTCACCACGGTCGCGTTACCACTTCCGCAGCATGTGGCGGTTTGGAACCTCCCCCCGCAGGGCGACTCCGAAGGGCCAACCTTCATCTCCTGCACAGCACCGCATAAAGTCGCTCTACCTACATCAAGCTCCTCCTTGCGTTCGTGGCACACCTTGATCTTTAACCTGTGCGGCGTGGCCTCGGGTTATTCGAAGTCTTCGTTTTCTTCGTATCGCCTTTCGGTTTTGTGCTGGTGGCGGCGGTGGCGGCGGTGACGATGTGGACGTCGTGGCGGGCTGCCGGGTGGCGGTTGCGTAGTCCGGGTGGTCGGCCGGGTCCTGGTCGGGAGGGTTTCGGTGCGCGGGCGGGGTTGCCGGGAGCCTGTCGCACAGCTTTCGATCTTCAGCTGTCAAGAGGTCCTCTGTCTGGCATCGTGGCGGAAGATCTTGTTCAGGTTGTGCACCGCGCCGAGGAGTTTGATCTCGGTGTCGACGGCGGCGGTGCCGCGTTGGTGCACGCGGCGTCCGAACCGTTGGAACAGCTGGGCGAAGCCTGGTTCGACGAGGGCACCGCGGCGGGCGTAGAGCTTTCTGCCTTCGGCGGTTGCCAGCCGGGCGGCCATGTCGCGGTGGCCGGCGGGGACGTTGTGCCCGGGTGGTGTGGTCGCGTGGGTCTGCTCGTACTCCTTGGTGATCGACACCAGCAGCGGGAGATCGGCCAGGGCTGCGAAGTTCGCGGTGCTGGCGTAGCCGCTGTCGGCCAGCCACGCCGCGACGTCACCGGTCAGTCCAGCGGCTGCGCAGTTGTGTTGAACACGTCTGATGACCGGGACGAGTGCGGTGGTGTCGGCAGGGTTGTCCTGCAGCTCGATCGCGAGGAGGACCTGGTTGCGTGCGCAGGCGATCTGCACGTTGTAGCCCTGCACGTATCCGCCGTGCTTGCCGAGCATGAGCCGCGACGCCGGATCGGTGAGCGAGGCCCTGGCCGCCGCGGACGGGATCGGTCGCGGGTAGCGCGCACGGTGCAACGCGGCCTGCGCCCGGGCGAGGCGGGCCTGCTGAGCAACGACCTTGGTCTTGGTCTCGATACTGACCGGCGGGCGCCCGACAGCGCGCCGCCGTCCCACGGCCTGATCCTGCAGGGTCCGGCGGGCGTAGTCGGCCAGCCGCTGCTGCTGGCCGGCCGTGACCTCGGCCAGGCGCGCCTCGGCTCTGGCCACCATCCGCTGCGCGGCTTCCACCTTGATCCGGATCTCGCCCGCCGAGGGCAGCGAACGCTCGAACAGCTTGTCCCGGGCCACCCGGGCCCGTGTCACGCGATCGCTGAGCTGCGACTGCCGCCGCAGACAGCTACCTGCGGCCATGAGCCGACAGTGGCCGTCGGCAGCCGCTTCGTCCGTGTCCTCCGCCAGCTGGTCGAGCTGCGCCTCGCCGTCGGCGATGACGGTCTCCAAGGCGTCCAGGCTGCGGTTGGCTGAGCGTGCGGCGGCAGCGTGCATCGGTGAGCCGTCCACCGCCACGGCGGACAGGTCCACCAGCCCGCGCCGGGCGCACAGCGCCAGGACCTGCACGAACAGCGCCTTCAGGCCCTCGCGGTGACGACGCAGGAACCGCGCGACGGTGGCATGATCAACCCGCTGGTTGCCGGTGATGATCCGGCAGCCCACATCGTCGAGGCAAGCGGCCTCGATCTTGCGCGTCGAGCGCACGCCTTTGCAGTAGCAGTACAGCACCAAGCCCAGCAACACCTGCGGCGGATACGCCGCCGCGCCTTGGCCATCAGCACGATAGCCCCGCAGGAACCCGGACAGGTCGAGCTCACCGACGACCTTCAGGACCTGCCAGCACAGATGCTGCGGTGGCAGCCACCCACGCACGTAATGCCTGATCGGCGCCGAGTCGTCCGGGCTGCAGGAGATGAAGTTGTATCCCACGGCACGACATGATCATCCACTGTAGGCGATAGACAGCAAGAACTCTTGACAGCCGAAGATCGAAAGCTGCGCGACAGGCTCCCGGCTTTGGTGCGTAGGTGCCGAAAGCCTCGGCGGACGCGGGCGGGCGTGAGTCGTTCGGGTGGTGCGGGGCGTTCCCAGGGCCGACGCAGGTCGCCGACGGCGCCTCGGGCGAGGCGTAGCTGGGTGTAGGCGGTCATCACGAGCCAGGTCCAGCGGTCGGCGGCGTGTGGGTCTCGCAGCTTGGGGCTGGTCCAGCCGAGGGTCTGTTTGAGCATGCGGAAGGTGTGTTCGATGTCGAAGCGGCGTAGGAACGCCTGCCAGAGCAGGTCGACCTCGGCGTCGGTGGCGGTTGCCTGTGACCACCACAGCCAGACCGGTTTGGCGGTGGCGCCGCTGGGCAGCCGGTCGACGGTCAGCAGGATCACGGTGCCCTCGATGATCGGCAGCGGGCCGTGCTGGGCAGTCCAGGCGGTGCGGTGGGTCAGCCTGGGGTGCAGCCGGTGCCAGGCCCGCGCGGTCGCGGTGCCGTAGAGGCGGGTGTCGGTGGTCGTGGCCACGTCCGGGTCGCTCCAGCTGCCCGGGTCACCGAAGATGAACTCGCCGCCATGCCTTCGTGGGCGGCCGGTGGTGCCGGGCAGCCGGGGTGGCGCGGGCCGGCGCAGCACCCGGTCGGAACGCATCCGCACCAGAACCTGAACGGGCAGGTCGGCCAGCAGGAACGCCAGCCGGGGCCCGTCGTATCCGGCGTCCGCGACGATCCACACGTCCGGATCGCCAGGCTGCCACTGCCCAGCGTCGATCAGCCGCTGCACCACGTCCCGCAACTGGCCGGCGGTGACCGTGGCGGCGTCGTCGCCGGGCGCCAGCCGCCGGGCGTCCAACGGCGCGGTCCACGAGGTGCGCCCGGTCTCCAGGGCGGTGACGAACGAATACGGCCAGCCCGGAACTCCGATGTGGGTGTCCTTGCCGCGCCCGTAGGTGTGGCACAGCACCCGCTCCGGGCAGGTGTGCGCCTCCGGTCGCAGCCAGCAGGTCACGTCCACCGCCAGGACGATCCGCCCGTCTGCGGCCCGCGGCAGCGGCACCGCCGCCACCATCGTCCGCAGCCGCTCGATGTCGATCCGGCCGCGGTTCAACGCCGCGTACAGCGAGCCGTGACCGCGGCGGTGCTCACCTACCAGCGACAACTCCACCAGCGACCGCACCGGCGCGTCTGCGCACAACAGCGCGTCTGCCAGCTCGAACAACGCGTCCCCACGAGCGGTCAGACAACGATGGAACTCACGCCGGAACGCGGCCAGCCGCCCGACCTCATCAATCGTCCCGGCATCGTGCACACTGATCACCAGACAGCCCTTGGTTCTTGATCTTCTTCCCTAGACAAGAGGAATGATCGATCAAGGGCTGTCGCCATGATCAGCCGGGGTCGATGCCGCCGCCCAGCAGGTTAAAGATCAAGCTAGGCGGTACACCTTGGCCTCGGTCCGCTGCTGCGCGACCGCTGGCATCGGTAACGGAGCCCGTCGCAGGGGTCCGTGTGAGTCACGAGGGTTGCTTCGCCCACGGTCCGGCAGAAGAACCGGGGGAACGACAGAAGTCAGAGAGGGCTCAGCCACAGCGACCTCCGCCGTCGACCGACACAGGGTCGGTGAGGTTGGTCGCGAAGATCAGATTCACGTGGTCAAGGAGCCTTGACCACCAGTACGTAAGAGACGGCATGGATGCCGCAAATTTGTGTCCGAGGGGGGAGATGAACCCCCACGCGTAGCACCCAGGCATAAAAATGGGTGCTCATGCGATTAAGGATACCTCAATACAGAGCGTACGCGCTACAGGTGCAAGCCGGCCACGGGCACCCGTTGCAGCTACCAACGCGATAGATTTCATCCGCCTCTCCAACGCCCAGCGCATTTGTCAATTCGGCCAGGGGAATGAGGATTCCGACGGGCAGAAACTGTGCGAGGTGCCCCCTCGGCGCAAGGTTACGCGGTGAAGCGCCACCATCGGATCCACAGAGGGATGCGCTCTGGTGTTGTTGTCGCCCAACCCGGCCCCCGGAATCTTCACCTGCCGTGCCGCGCTGCGGCGCGGTGGGGAGCCACTCCCCCACCGCGCCGCCTGGTGCGAGTCAGAGTGGCCGGTCAGGGCAAGGTCCCTGTCGCCGGACGATGGGAGGTCTCGCGCGCCGTGGCGAGTGGGTGTGGTTGGCCGGTCATCGCCGACAACGCGTCAGCGACGGCGTGGAGGTCGGCCTTGATGTAGGTGGTGGTGGACGATCCTGGGCTGTCGGTGTGGCCGGCGTAGGCGCGAGCTACCCCGTAGCCGAAGTGGCGTTCCACCCAGGTGAGGGTGGTGTGCCGCAGCCAGTGGGTGGAGATGCCCTGGGCGGCCACCCACGGCAGACGCTCGCCGATGCGCTTCCACAGGTGGTCGTACCGGCGGCTGCTGATCGGCCTGCCGTTGCGGTAGCGCAACAGCCGGTCGGTGGGCAGGACGGCGCCGCGAACGCGGGCGTGCTCGTGCAGGTGCGCGGCGAGGTCGAGGCTGACCGGCTGCCACCGCACGGTGCCGTTCTTCTCGGTCAGTCGCACGAGCCCGTTGGTGGCGTCCAGGTCGACAAGCCGCAGAGCGAGGGCACCACCGCGCCGGCAGGCGCTCTCCGTGTGCAGGCGCAGCAGCAGGGCGTCGAGGACGACATCGTTGCCGCTGGTCCGCGCCACCGCGTTGATCTCCTCCAACTCGTACGACGTCAGAGCGCGGCGTGTGCTCGGAAGGCGGCGGGGTTTGGCGACACGGTGCGCGGGACTGGCCGACGCGTCGATCAGACCGTCGGCGACAGCCCGGGAGTAGAAGGCGCGGGCGGCAGCGATCACGTGCTCGCCGGCGTGCCGGCCGTTGCGGCTGTTACGCCGCGACCGCGCCGTGACGATCATCTGCTGTTTCATCGCCTCGACGTCGCTGGCCGCGACGCGGTCCAGGGGCCGGTCACCCCACGCGGCGGCCATCCGCTCCCAGTACGTGCCGTACGTACGCCTCGCGCCCGGACCCGCCGCCGCGTTTACCCGCGGCAGATACTCCGCAATAGTGGGCACAGATATCAACACGTCGGCGTCGGACTCCAGATCGGCCACGGTGACGCCAAGGTGAGCCAGCACGTGCCGGGCTGCGGCAACCGTGGCGGGATCAGCAGACATGCGCACCTCCCGCCACCTCGACGTGCAGGTCGGCGAGCAGACGAGCGACGGCGCCGATCGGGTGCACCACAACCAAGTCGTGAGCGACGAGCGCGGCGAGCAGCACCGGCTGACCATGCCCAATCCCGCACATACGCCGGACGGAAGCCGGTAGCGGCAGCGCACCTCGGCTGCCCACCTGGTACCGACCATCGCTGGCCGAGGCGATGACGAGCACCGCTTGATGCAAGCGGATGTCGAGACGCTGGCACGGCTGCCAACCCAACGCACGCAGGATGCGCTGCGCGGTAACCCGGCCGCAGCGGGACGGGACAGCCATCTCCAACAGAAGCGCAGCGGCATCGGCGACCACCGGTAGCTGATCTCGGGCGGGTAGCGCCGGCATCGGAACCGGACGGGGACGCGGACGGGCAGGCAGGGCAGCAGGAACAAGCGGACGAACAAGCTGCTCACCGCTCGGGACAGGAGGTCGTGTCATGGCGGTGACAACAGGAAGACGATGTCTCGGGCCTCGTCGTTCCCGAGGGCCAAGCGCGACCGGCGGTCAACGAAACTTACCGCTCCGCCCACCTCTCAAGATCCAGGCCTCGGGGCGGGCCAGCCATTACTGCCGATCAAGTTCGACGCGTGCATCGATCAGCATCACGATGTCTAGTCAACCAGGAACAGGATGGTATCGTCGCGTGCCCTGGTCATGGGGATGTGCATGTTCAAGAGGCTCGCCCACTCGGCGCCCTTGAGGCCGGTTACTCCCTGCTGGATACGCTCATAAAAGGTACGGTGCATGAAAATCCACACGGTCTGGAAGTCGAGTCCTCGGTAGGCCGCCACGTCTTCCAATGCGCTGGTCTGGGTGTTGATGCCACGACGGTACTTTTTGAAGTCCGGTACGAGGGTGACGCCGTGAGCCCGATCCTCCAGTACCAGAAGCGCTGGCAGGTCCTGCCACAGGTCGGCCCTGCTCTTGAGCCGGCCTGCCTCGGCGTAAACATCGTCCTCCGCGCATCCCCGGATTGCGAATCGCCCGCCCGGCCTGGTGAACTGTAAGCCCGTGAGGTAATGGTTCGAGAGCTCAGCAAGAACGCGCCGCTCGGCCTCGATACGGACGGGGTCCACCCGGAAGGAGGACCGTTCATGGATTCGGGTGACCACCTCGGTCGCCTGCCGTGCGAGCGCGGCTGACTGCCGGTAACAGTCGTGCAAAGCCTCGTCGATGTCCGGTTTCGGCATCGCCTGCAGATGCGTATCGAGGCTCTTCAGTGGCCATTGGAGCGGGTCGAAGCCGACGATGACCGCGGGTGCCTTGGCCAGCCGGGCCTGGTTTACCGCGGCTGTCACGCTTGCCGGACTGCGCGGGTCATCGAGCAGTATCGCAGCGTGTGGGGCCATGGGTGCCTGGAGGCGTTTGACGTTTACACGGGTGTGCGCCGCAAGGTACTTGGCGACGGCCGTTGAGCACCGGAAGTCAACCGGGATGCCGGCATCGTGCAGCCTGAGTGCGAGATTCAACAGCACTGCGGTCTTCCCGGTGCCCGCGCCTCCGCGCAGGTAAATCACTTCAGTCTCGTCGGCGAGGTCCGCGTACTGGGTCTGCTCGAGTATCAGGTCCGCCAAAGCTGCCTGGTCGTCGCTCAGGAACTCGGCCCATCCCGTCACTGGGTCATTACTTGTGTATGTTCCCTCGTCGACTTCCTCAAACAAGGGGTGGGTGCCGGTGAAGCCGGGCGGGGCAGGTGTTCTGTCCTCAATCAGCTTCGCCCGCTGCGAGGGGCGTAGGGCCGCGTAGCGCGTTGTGACGTCGTGGTTTCCGATGTCGACAATGACCAGCTCGTCACGTACCGGCTGCAGCAGCACCCGACAGGAGTGGGTGTAGCGGAGTTCGTAAACGTTCTCGCGCACGCCTTGGAGTGTCTTCTTGCCCTCGTACCAGTCGCTGCTCGTGGCCCGGCGGTTGAAAGCGGTGCGGACCACGGTCAAAACCCGGCCACGCGCCTGAGGCATGGTCCGCTCATAGGCTCGCCTGGCCCTGCCCGTCCAGGACAACACGCCCGCCTGCGACATCGGCACCCCCAGTCCAGCAACGGTCACAATCTTGTACCACCGGGCTGCTGGCATCGGTTCACCACCCTGGCCCTGGCCGCCTCGTGCGCCTCAGTTGGGTGGTGTCGGCGGTGCTGCAGGACTAGCGGACAAGCCATGAGAATGGATTGGTACGGGCGCGGTACTCCCACCTCACGGCGGCGATAAGTCGGATATGCGCCGCTCGGGGGTCGCGCTGGCGGTGCTGCCGTCGGCTGACGACATCGTCCGGGCCTGCCTGAACGCCATCCCAGCCGGTCTGAACGAGGTGGCCGCACTCGCCGACCGGCGACACCTGAACGGCCTCGACCGCACGCAGATGCGCCACTCCCGGCAGTCGAAGAATCTGGTCAGCGCAGCCCAGTGGCACCTGGACCATGTCCAGGATGAGCACCTCGCCGCCCACCTGCGCGAGTAGATCGCCATCAAGCCGCGCCTCGTGTAGCAGCCGCGGCCTCACCCGAAGAAGCAGACGCACGCCCTCGGCCGATACATGGGCATCGGCACGGCAACCCACTACACCGGGAACGGCCAGCTCGACGACAGGAACAAGATGCGTACTTCGTAGCGGCATCGCGCTCGGGCGAGCAGGCGTTAGAGTCGCGCAATGGTGACCTTCCGGGTCGACGAGGTGACATCCGCAGCCGAGGGCCTGCCCACCCGGCCGCTCGGCGAACTGTTCGGGGATGCACTGGTGTTCGGCGGTGATCCGGCGTTGCCGGTGCTCGTGCCGGACGGGGTACATCCGCTGCTCGACGCTGTCGGACGCGCGTTCGCCGACCATCGCCCGCTGGTGTTGTCCCCCGACGCGGTGTGGATGACGATCGCGCAGGGCGTCGCCCAACACATCCGGCTCCACGCCGAGGAGCTGCGCCCCCGGTTGGTAGGCCACGCCGGCCGCAAGCGGCTCACCGTGACCGTCGACGGGCCGATGCCGCAGGACGCGGCTTCCTGGCAGGACGTGGTGGGGTCATTCCACAAACTGCTCGCCGCCGAGATCAGCGACACGGACGTATTCGAGTGTGACTTCTCCACCAGCACCGAGGTCGACCGGCTCGCGGGACAAGTTGTCCTGCTCGACGCCTACTCGCCGTACTTCTCGCTGTGGCTGGTGTGCGTATGCGGCATCCCGTCGATCACGTTGACCGGCACCGTAACGGACTGGCAGAAGATCCGCACACGGGTGGACGCGATCGCCGGGTTCGGCCTGCAGACATGGTGCCGGTCGCTCGCGCCGATCGCCGACCAGTTCGTTCGAGCTGCGGCGGGCGAGGTGGACGTGGCGTTCTGGCGGCGGATCTACAACCCCGTCGACGCGTACGGCGGTGAGGTGGTCACCGGCTGGGCGGCGCGCCTGTACCCGTACCTTCGGGGTAAGGGGACGGTGGACCGGCCGAATCCGCTGCTGGAGTTGCCCATCGACGAGCCGCGCGACGCGACCGTCGACGGCCGCGGCTTCTACCACGGTGCCGGTATACGCACTGATCAGGTGCCCGCGACGTTGTCTCGGGCGACGGTCAACGTCAACGACTTGGTGGCGGGCGACAACCGGACGGTGGCCCTACATGCCGGCCTGGTCGGCGTCGCCCAGGACGACGACGGTGGACTGCGGCCGGTGGCAGGCTGGTACCTCGCGCCGGCGGCGGTGGAGATCGACGACGTGTTCGACCGGATCGTGCGCGACCACCAGACCAGCCCGCCGCAGCCCATGAGCCTGTTCAACGCGCCCGCCGAGGTCGTGGCGCTCTACCGGCGCGTCGGCTCCGCCACGCTGTTCCAGACGTGGCGGCTGCTGCCGGTGGCCGAGCACCGCCGGGTCTACCGGGGCCACGGGGAGCAGTCGCTCCTGACGATCATCGACCTCGCCGACGGCAGAAGCATCTGCGCGGCCCTCGACTACAAATCGGAGTCGACCCACTGGGTCCTCTGCCGCGTCCAAGAGGTGACAGCCGAACGGTCCGAGTTCGACGGCCGTTTCCGCTTGGTCGACGAGCCCGCCGACGTCCCGGTGTACGGCACCTCGCTCGCGCGGCTACTCGACGCCGCCCTCGACTCCGATGGCGACATCACCCACCTGGAAACCGGCCAGCTCGATCAACTGGAGCAGCCACCAGCTAATCCATGACATGACACACCGGCACGTCCGCCCAAGTCTGGACGCAGCCCAAGGTGAAGTGACGAGTACCGGTTGACAACGAGCGATGACGAGCTGTCGGCGGCACGTCTCGCCTTCCCAGTGGGCGACCGGGTAAGAGGCACCATAAGTGCCATCCCGATGGGTCCGGGACGGGCAGGGGTTCTGGTAGACCTTGGTCAGCCGCCGCAGGGATGGGTCGACGTCCTGCACCTGCCGGACGACCCGCCCGACTGGCCCTCGGTCGGCAAGACGGGGCTCTTCGAGGTGTTGCAACATCGGCCCGGCCAGGTGCGGCTGTTTCCGTTGGACGCCAGGATGCGCGGTCGACGAACCCGCTTCTCACGTTGGTCGGGTGAGGAATGGGCCGCGATCACCAGACGCTTCCCCGAGGGCACACTTGTCGTGGGAACCGTCACGAACGTGTTCCCCGGCAACCGGGAGTACACAGTCACGTTTGACGATTGCTGGTCGGCGGTCGAGTACGACGATACAGCGCCGTCGGTCGGCTGGACCGGCCCGTTTCAAGTGACGCGCCTGCTGGAGTGGACCCACCGAATCTTGCTGAGGCCGGCGACGTAGCGAGCGAGCAGATGGATATGCAGGACTCGCGTCGATCAGCCGAGCGCCTCCAAGGTCGCCGACGCACTCGAGTCGGCAAGGACCGATGATTCTCCCCCATCGCGCCTCATCACGAAGCGTGGTGCCCGGTCAGCGGCTATGACCGAAAGTCGAGACGCCCTACCGGCGGCAAGTAAGTGCACGGCGCCCTGCTGCAACCTGTGGTGAATGTTGTGGCAGATCAACCTATGCACGGAGTCCGGCATGGAAGGGTAAATGGGTTCGTGCCGACCGTGTCCGCGGCCTACCATCGGCGGTCATGGCCATGTGTTGGGCGGACGGGGTGACCCGGGTGGCGATACTTACCGGAGCCGGCATCTCGACCGACTCCGGTATCCCCGACTACCGCGGACCCTCGGGCGTGTGGACCCGCGACCCGACGCTGGTCAAGGCGTTCACCTACGACTCGTTCATGGCCGCGCCGGCGGTGCGGGCAAGGTTCTGGCAGACCTATCTCGAGCACGCCGCGTGGCGGGCCGAGCCCAACGCAGCGCACTATGCGCTCGCCGACCTGGAGCGCACCGGGGTCGCGGTGCGCCTCCTCACGCAAAACGTCGACGGATTGCACCAGAAGGCGGGCTCCAGTCCGCGTAAGGTACTCGAACTGCACGGCACGATGCGCGAGGTGGTCTGCACCGGTTGTCGCATGCGCGCGCCGAGCGAACAGACGTTGGCGCGAGTGGCGGCCGGCGACGGCGACCCTCGGTGCACCGACTGCGGCAACATTCTCAAGCTTGCCGTGGTGCTGTTCGGGGAGCGCCTCGACCCGGTTACGGTCAGCCACGCCGAGCGGATCGCCGCGAATAGCCAGCTTATGCTCGCGGTCGGCAGTTCGCTGCAGGTCGAGCCGGTTGCCTCCCTGTGCTCCGTGGCGGTCAATGCAGGTAGTCGGTTGATAATCGTCAACCGTGACCCAACCCCGTACGACGACCTTGCCGTTGAGGTGATTCGCGAGTCGATCGGTACGGCACTACCCCGGATCTGCGCCGCCCTCGGCTCGGCCGCTCAGGGCACCTCCGGCACGCCGGTCACACAGTAGCCGCCGGCGGCTACCAAGGTCTCTCGCAGGGCGCGGCGGACGGGAATGACCGCATCCGCCGAACGCGCTGATCGCGGCAGATCAGGGCGTTTCCCTCGATGGATGTGGGTGCCTGTTGGTGGCTACGCTGACCGCGATGGTGGGGGCTGGGAGCGGAACCGCGTTGGGGCGGTTGTTGGCGCATCGGTGGCGGGAGGTTGCCGCGGCAGAGGGTCCTCTGCGGCCGGAACTCGACGCTGTGCTGACCGGCGGCGCGGCCAGTCCTTCGTTGGTGCGGCGGCTGGCGCCGATGCTCGGGTTGCACACGGCGGATCTGTTCGTGGTCGCCGGGCTCGATCTGCCGCCTGATCTGGTGCCTGCCAGCGGTACCGGGCCTTGGCATGTCGGGACGGTACTGGAGATGGCGGCCAAGTTCGCGCCGCAGTCGCTGCGCCGGTTGCACGAGTTCGTCCGGTCGTTACCCGAGCGTCCGCCGGCGTGGCCGCCTGTGTGGCCGCGCTACAGCTACCCGCTGGGGCCTGGTGAGATGATGTTGCGGCTACTGCGGAACCGCAACATCGGGCCGTACAGCCCGAAGGTGTTGTACTTCATCGGCGACGGGCCGATGGTGTCGTCCTCCACGATGGCGATGCTGGGACCTGGTCGTACGCGGCTGACGCCGCAGTACGTGACCGCGTTCGCCACCGTCCTGGGTATTCCCGACGACGACTTGGCCGCCGTTGCCGGGGTTGCTGCGGCCACCGATCCACGTCTACACCGCAACCACGTTGAACTTGCCCGGTTGGCCTGGGATGCCCGGCGGTTGACCGGCGAGCAACTGCCCGAGGTGCTCGACCTGGCCAGGCGTCTGCGGTAGCTGAGTCCGCAATGATCCCGCCGCCGTTCGACCGCCTCGGGACCAAGCCAAATGCCCAACAATCAGGATATACCGGCAAAGGTCACGAAAGCGGGATCACTCTGTACGCCGCAGTTGGCGCAGACATTGGCCACGAGCAGTCGGCTGACTGGTCGGTCTCGCAGATGCGGCCCCTGACGCCCGCTCGGCGGCAGATCCGTGCGTTCCGACCTGAGCGCGGCAGGGCCTGTCAGCGGTCCGCAAAGCACTCGTCAACTGGGCACCGGGCTGTTCATCGGTAGAGCGGCTGGTCCTGGGTGGGGTCGGCGGGGACCACGTCGAGGCGCGGGTCGGTGGTGAGTTGGGTGATCAGCGCCCGGGTCCCGCCGATCCCGGCCCAGTGCGGATCGACGTCTTTGGCCACGCACCAGGCGTGATCAGCGGGCCAGGCGAATGCTGGCTCGGCGTTGCTGAGACGACGCTGGCCCGGCCACCCCGCAGCGGTGTCCCATGTGCCGACGTCGGCTAACGGCCCTCGAAACAACCAGTACGCACGGTGGGGCACCACAACCTTGGGCACACGCGGTGTCGAGGGCGGGGCAGCGGGTGTGAGTGCCAGTCCCGGCTGGCCGCCGAGCCGCTCGAGCAGGCCGCCTGTGTTCTCCTCGCCGATGTACACGGCGTCGTCGTCGGCTGCGTCGTCGGCGTCGCCGAAGCCTTCCCAGACGCAGAAGTAGCAGTCTTCGGGGGTCGTGGTGTGGGTGGCCAGCACCTCGAAGAGGGTGGGCAGTTGGTCGGTGGGCCAGTCCGCGTCGACGTCGTTCTCGCTTTGGCCGGGGCGTGTCGGATCGGGCAGGAACCGAAGCCGCCCGTAGGCGTCGAAGCCCGCAGGGCCGAGGCCCACAAGCTGCTGCCACGGCAGGTCGCTGTGGGTGATCCAGCCGGCGGCCGACAGTTCCCGACAGAAGTTGAGTGTCACCCACACAGCTTGATCTTTAACCTGTTTGGCTTGGGCGTGGTTTGCGGGTCGTCTTCGGTTTCGTTTTCGCCTTGCCTGTCGAGGTGCTGGTCGCGCCGGAAGCGGTGTGGACGTCGTGGTGCCCTTCCCCTCGTAGCGTGGAGGCCAGAGCTTGAGGGATAGAGGTTCATGGCTGAGACGAGACGCCAGTTCGATCCGGAGTTCCGGGCGGGCGCGGTACGCATCGTGCGTGAGACGGGTAAGTCGATCGCTCAGGTCGCCCGTGACCTGGGGATCAACATCGGGACCCTGGCCAACTGGGTGAAGAGGGACCGCGACATTCGCGGTGAGGCCGCTGCCGGGCGCCTGGCCGAGGATGAGCGGGCGGAGCTGGCCCGGCTGCGGCGGGAGAACGCCGAGCTGGCGATGGAGCGTGATGTCCTCAAGCGATCCGTGGTCCTGTGGGTCAAGGAAGCGACGGGCCGGTGAGCGTGGCCGCCTTCATCGCTTCCCAGAGGACCGAGCACAACGTGCCGCACGCGCTGGCCTGCCGGGCGTTGGGGGTGTCCGCGTCGTGGTTCTACAAGTGGCGTGACCGGCCGCCAACTCCCCGCGATGACCGGCGTGCCCGGTTGTCGGCAGCGGTCAGGAGAGTCTTCGACGACTCGGGCGGCACCTATGGCAGCCCTCGCATCGGGATCGAGCTGCGCGAGCAGGGCTGGCGGGTCTCGGACAACACGGTCGCGCAGCTCATGGCCGATTCCGGCCTGGCCGCCCGCGCCAAGCGCCGCCGGCGGAGCCTGACCCGCCAAGGCACACGTCCGGCCGCGCCGGACCTGGTCAAGCGGGTGTTCACCGCGCCGGCGCCGGATGTCGCCTGGTGCGGCGACATGACCGAGATCCGCACCGACGAGGGCAAGCTCTACCTGGCCACCGTCATCGACCTGTACTCCCGTCGCATCCTCGGCTACGCGATGGGCGCCCACCACGACGCCGGGCTGGTCGTCGCAGCGCTGAACATGGCCGCCGTCACCCGGGGCGGCAACGTCGAGGGGGTGATCTTCCACAGCGACAGGGGCAGCGAGTACGCCTCGGCCGACTTCGCCCGGGCCTGCGCCCGCTGGAAGGTACGCCAGTCGATGGGCAGGGTCGGATCATGCTTCGACAACGCCGTCGCCGAGGCCACCTTCTCCACCATCAAGGTCGAGTATGTCCACCGCCGCCACTTCCGCACCCGCACCGAGGCCCGCCTGAAGGTCGCGACCTGGATCACCGACTTCTACAACCGGCGTCGCCGGCACTCCGTCTGCGACTGGCGATCACCCATCGACTACGAACGATCAGAGACCCGCACCCTGCAGGCGCGGGCCGCATAACGGAACCCTCCACGCTCCCAGGGGATTGACACGAGTACTCCGGTGCCATGGTGTTCGTACCGCGGAACGAACGTCCCCCGGACCTGCTTGCCGATCTGCCGACGCCCGAGCGTGAGAGGCTGGTTCGCAGCGAGGTGAAGCTGCTCGATTACCTTGATCGCCTCGTCCGGCGAGGATCTTGGCCGACACGCAAGCCGTGATCGGCGGACGAACTAGCGGCGCACTTGATTCGGCACGAGCGGATCGCGGCATGAGAGTGCGCCGAGCGGGCCGCCGCGTCGACCGCGTCGCTTGGTGGTTCCGGCTTCCGTGTGCTCCAGCAGGAGGGCCGACTGGCTCTGGCGGGCATAATGCCTGGGTGGAGTGGCCCTTGAGGGTGCGGACCCCGATGGTTGACGGTGATGTGGTGTTGCGCCCGTACAACGCTGAGCGGGACTCTCCATACCTGTTCCGGGTGCTGGATGACCCGATCGTCTGGCTGTACATCCCCGGAGGGGCCCCGGACTCAGCCGCCGCCCTGGCTACCCGGTTTGCGAGGCGCTTGGCTGGCGGCCTGCGTTCGACATGGGTCATCGAAGTCGCTGGTGACGTGGTAGGCACCAGTTCCTTCATCCTCGACCCCGACGACGATGCCGGTGTGGAGATCGGGTCGACGTACCTGTTGCCGCTACTGTGGGGTAGCGGCGTCAATCGCCGGGCGAAGCGGTTGATGGTGTCCGCGGCGTTTGACGATGGCGCGGCATGGGTGCAGTTCCGCACCGATGAACGCAACCTACGTTCGGCTGCGGCCATCCTCAAGCTCGGCGCAGTAGAGCTTCCCGCTCGGGAAGACCGGTGGATCCGAACCGACGGCACGCGGCGAGTAAGCCGCTTCTTCAGGCTCTTTTCGGGCATTTGACGCCTCCGGCATCGCGCTCCGCGTCATCCGACGAGGAGACGGCGCTCACTCATCGGCACGTCCGGATGCATGCACCCGTGAGCTGGTTACCTTGCGTGACGAGCCCTTCGCGGCAGATCCGGATAGCGGTCCGGGCATCACCCGAGCTTCGTCCATTGCCCTTCGGAGACCACCTCGACGGAGCCGTCGACGACCTTGATGGCCGTTTGCTCGTCGATAGCGTAGGCCGGGGACGCTGAGGTCAGCAGCCCACCGTTGCGCGGCAGCGAGAGTGTTGTCCGGGAAAGCGTCCAGGTGCGGGAAGATCGAGAAGTCGACGATTCCCAGGGTGGTGTCGTCCGGCGCGGAGGGCCACTCGACGAAGTCCGCTCCGATCCGCGGAGTCATCACCATGCTTCCCGCACTCACGCCCACCCAGACCATGTCGGGCAGCGAAGGCAGCAGATCGGCCAACCCGGACTCTCGCATCCAATGACACAGATACGTCGCGTCGCCGCCGTCGACCAGAAAGACGTCGGCATCCCGGACCCAGGGGATCCACCGCTCCGCGCCGATCGTGGGCAGCGCGGTGAGCTCCAGCAGGCCCACCGATTTCCAACCCAGGTCGCACATGGGCGACGGGCTCCGCCCGGCGACGAAACGCCAGGCCGAGGCGGGGGTGCACATGGGGTGCCCATACTCCGCCGTCGGAATGCAGAGGGCGTTGGCGTCACCGATCGGCTTGCCGAGCAGCTACACGAGCGCCGAGCGGATGCTGGGATTCGTGACGCCACCCGAGGTAAGCAAAAGCCTCACGGTTCCTCCGAATTCGCGCACGGAAGTGGCTACGCCGGAGACCAGGCACCGGGCCGGGCCCAGCATAGTTCGGATCTCCTGTTCGGGCGGTCCCGCAGATCACCGGTGTCGATAACCGGGTGATCGCTCGCGCCTGGGGCACGATTCATACAGCAGGTCCACGCGACTCGGGCAGGAAGAATGCCCACGACACAACGACCGCACATCGGCACGACAGGATGCCTACCCACATGGGCCGGCTACAGGCGGTTGCGGTTGCGCTTCTTCAGGCGGCGCACACGCTCGGCGGCAGATCCGGGCGTCGGGCGTTCCCCTCGAACGGGCATGGCCGGCGCAGCGTTTGTGCGGTCAGAGCAGCGCGATTTGGCCCGGCAGGGGCTCATCGTCGAGGCGACCGTCGAGCTGCCACAGCCGAAGCAGGTCCTCCTCACGATGGCGGGTGAGCCATCGGCCTGGCTGCTGTGCAGGGTGGATGGAGCCGAATCTGTGGGGGTGCGGGTACCGCATCTGAGATCGGCATCGCAGCCTGCGCGCCGACAGCAGGAGATGGCCTTCGGCGTCGTCCGGCAGGTCTGCGGTGCTGACAGCGATCAGGATCAGTTCGTCGGTGAGGAACACGGCTCGGTTCACGTATCGCCAGCCCGGTGGCGTGTCCGGCAGGTCCTCGAGGTGTCGCTCCGCGATCACGTTGTCAGTGGTGACGTTGCGGACGGACAGGAAGCCGTCGAATGCCGTGGTCAGATAGCGGTCGCCTGCTGGGTTGAAACCGGCGAGGTCGTCACCGGCCAGCGGTCGCAGCACGATGTGTTCGGCGTTAAGACCGATGAGCATGGAGGGTGACGGCTCGGGATGGGGCAGCGTCAAGCCGGTCCAGGTGTCCGCGGGTCGGTGCACGAACCAGGCAGCCTCGGGGCCGGGCAGCGGCGTGCGGTGGATCTCCTTGCCGGTCGCGGCGTGGATGGCGACAAGTTCCTTGGTGCCGGCCAGACGGACCCAGAGGATGTCGTCGCTGTCCAGGTCGAAGTCGGCGCCGATGGTGGCACTGCCGCCGAGTCGATCCCAGCTGCTACGCCAGTGAACTGCGCCGTTGTGGTCAAGAACAACAATCTGGTGCTTATCGCCCGCTGCGGCGAGCTGGCTAGTGGCAACGACGTTCACCTGCGGGTCGTCGAGAGGCACCGCGAATCGCGCTACGCGACGCAGGTCGTGGTCGAACAGGTTCACGGTGGCGCTGGCGGACTCGGTAACCGCCCAGCCAAGGCCAGTTGCCTGCGTAACATGCCGAATGCCGGGCAGCCACACCTGGTTGATCAAGCGGGGTTGCATCGCAGCAGCATAGAGCCATTTCGACGAGGCCGTCGGGGTCGCCTGCGCGGATCGCGGCAAATCCGGATGCCCGTGGATGTCACCGGCTCGATGCTTCGTCGATGCCGTAGCGCACCATGTCGTGCAAGTCCTCGGCGAGTAGATCCCTCGCGAGGCCACGATCCATGAACGCTGCCAACGAGCGGCCGATCTCGTCTCCCGCAACGTCGGCCAGGTCCTCATCGTGTGCGGCGCGCTGCAACGCGTCCAACGCGCGCGGGTCGTTCCAGTTCGCGAGGTCGACCGCAGCCTGGCACCGGAAATCCGGGTCCTCCGACTGGTCCAGCAGCACCGCGTGCAAGCGTTCGGCGCGCCAGTCCCACCGCGGATGCCCGGCCGCCTGCAAGCCGTCGCGCAGTTCCCGGGGCGGCCGGTATCCGTGTTCTTCAACGTAATGCAGGATCATCATCGGTGCGGCGTAGATCTCCCCGCCGGGCAGGTAGTAGCGATACTCGCCGTTACCCTCAAAGGCTCCGCAGAAGTCGCAGTCGTGCCAGCCGAGCGTGCGGCTGCCGAGCCGCCGGGAGGCAGCCCTGAGCCGCTCCATCTCGGCGCCGGTCATCGGTGCCATGCTTGCGCCCTGCACCCCGTAACCGCGCCCCAGCCACCCGACGGTCCGCATCGGCAGCGGAAAGCCGAGGTAGTCGTACGGCGACAGGTCAAAGTACTCCACGCCACGATCATCCGGCATGCAAAAACCAGGGCCGACATCCCCGGCCGGCTCGGGCATCGGGACAGCTGCACGTGACGGTGACTCAAAGCCTGGCGCGCCATGTCTGCGGCAGATCAGTACACCGTCTGGGGTCTGACGGCTACTGCCTCGTACCAGACATGATTGCCTGCAGATCGGCAACGAGATCCTCGAGCGATGCAGGCTGTTGTACTACGTGAAACGTGTTGGACGCCTGATAGAAGGCCCGCACTGGAGCTATGCGCAGCCGGTGCTCGGCGAGAATCTGCGGAATCTGGTCGCGCTTCGCGGCCAGCCGCCAGTCCTGGTCGACGCGGCCTTCATCGAGCATCACCTGAATGACGGTATCCGGTGCGTGACCGTGTGCGGCCAGTAGTTCGGCGTGGCGAATAGCGCGCGGGTAGCCGAACAGCAGCCAGCAGCCCGGCGACCCGGCCAACGTGTCCGCGACGAACTCGCCCAACACCTCGTCCGGTACCAGTTCGCCGGCCTGCATATGGTTCGCGAACCGCCAGCCCCACGCCGTGGCACCCTGCACTGCCGCTCGGCAGAGGTCCCCCACGTTGTGCGCTTGGAGCCCCATGGCCTCGCCGAGCAGCATCGCGGCGCCCCAAGCGTCGAACACGCCGGGCTCGGCGATGACAGCGATCTTCCGCACGCCTCCACCCTCCAAAATCCAAAGAGCGCAGATTATCGACCGCTCGCCTACGTTCTCCGGCGCTATGCTGATCCCCTGCGACGATGCGGGCGCCATACGTTACTGCTTCGACACAACCCCCGGGCACCGGCTCGGTCCGCGTGTGGTGACACTGTGTAACGCGCGATCGGCGGCAGTTGAGGATGCCCGGCGCGATGCGTAGGCAGAGTGGGCTCTGGCTGGCTGCGACATCTTGTTCCCTGACTGGCGACCACGCGGCAGCCGGGGCCGACGCGCCGCGTGTGGAAGGCGTTTCCTCTGATGTGAGCAATCGAGAGGGTCGACGGGTTCCATTCGGCCAGGGCGCTAACCACCAACTGAACCTGCGTCACTGCGCCTCATCATACTTTTTCCAGAACTGCGCCCGAAGCTTGTGCCGCACCTGTTCACTCAAGTCAAATTCGCCACGGCGGTCGGACAAATCGGTCAGCAATGCCTTGTCGATGTCGCGTGGGATCGATGGCTTCCCAGCCTCGAGTTCCGCCAGCGCCTCCGCGGTGGCGGACTTGCGGAATGCCGTCAGGACGTTGATGACCACCGAGTCGATCTGTTCGGCAAGTTCGGCGGGGTCCTCGTACTCCGTCGTGACCTGCGGCTCGCGGCCGGTGGTCGCGCTGTAGACGAGCACAGACGACGGACGGAGCGCACCTGGATGTCCCAGCCCGGCGAGGTCCCTGGGCGTAGCCTTGACCTGCGGTTGCCCGGCCGGCGGCGCGACCGCCACCGCCTGCGGCGTCGGTGGCGCCGGGGGTGGCGGCATTTCGACCTTCGTCACCGTCTGATCAACGGTCTCCGGAGGCAGGATTTCAAGCCCGTCGGCCGCCCGAATCAGATGCCGGCTGATGCCGTGGGGCTTGTTCTCCGTGTTGGGAACGGCGAGCAGGATGACCTGTACGCCGTGAACTTGAGCCCCCTCGACAGCCTCGGTCAGATCGTCGTCGCCTGAGACGAGGATGAAGACGTCGGCGGCTCCGTTGCGCGTGCGTCACGAGGTCAAGCCCAATACGCAGGTCGACGCCCTTCTGCTGGCCGTCCATGCCGAACCGGCCGAGCCGCAGCTTGACCTTGGGCAACTCGCCGATGCGCTGCTGCTGGGGATCAGGCACGCCGTCCTTAGCTGAGTCGTACCAGTGCACCCGCAGCACTGACAGCTCCGACATCCTCTCGGCCTGCCGAACAAGCGCGTCAATCAGCGGCGCGTAGTCGACGTGAACCCCGCTGCGCAGCGACGTCCCGGTCACCCGGACAGCTGCGGAACTGAGCAGGTAACCGACGTCCACATAGAGGGAGCACATAGACCTCATGGTTCACAGGATGCCACCAACCCTGATCGACTGCGGACGCGCCGACGACCACTTTGTCGACCATGAGCCGCCGTCCGCGCCGAACGCGAACCCCTCGGTCTGAGGCACGCACCCCACGCCGCAGCACCACATTCGCTATCTGGGACGCAACATCGGCGGCATGAGCGGATACCAGGTGCCCTCGGCCGTGGTGCATGATTGTCATCGTGTCCGGGCCTTCCGCCGCAGTTCTGCTGCCCGTCGAGTGGACCGCTGACGACGTCAGGGCATTCCGGGTGTGGCTGTCGGAGTCGCTCAGCCCGGACAGAGATAACTGGTGGGCACTTCGGGAACCGCGCAACCTCGGCATGGCGAAGCCGTCGTCGAAGACCGGGCCGATGCTCATCGAACCCGATGCTTACGAATGCGACGACGCTGATGAGGCGGTCTGCTTGACGCGCGCGGCCGGCTTCCTCCCGATCACCGAGATCGTCCTGGCCGCAGCAGTCAACGGCAAGGATGACCACCGGTTTCTCGCCCAGCTCGCTGTGGCGATAGCCCGCCAATACGGCGGCCTCATCGATCTCGATGGCCCGCTTCCGGTACCTCCACCGCCGGGCGTCTCCGCTCTATCGACTCTGCAGTCCGGCCCTGGTCGCCGACGATGGGAGGATCGTTCCCGGGCAACTATCGCCACGCTTTCCGGAAGGTGGCACGAGATTCCCTACCGGACGGCGGGGGATGAGGTTGCGGTCCGCCATGTCGTCGGTGCCGATCTCCTCGCCTCCTGGCTGCAGCACCCGCTCTTCCAGATGGTGAAGTGACCAAGTCTTGCCGGACATCCGCTCATCGGCAGATCCGCGCACTGTCGCGCGGCAGCACCAGCAGTCTTTGACCCTTACGCACCGTTACTTGGCTCTCCGCGAGACCGGCCCGTGTTGGGCCAGTTATGGCCCGGCCATAACTGGCCCACCATGAGCTGACGGTCGCTGCTCCCGGCTACCGAACGTAGTCTGCGCTGGCGCTTACCGGCGATTGGCGCCGATCCCGCGCGTTGCCTGCGGCAATCAGGATGCCGGCCACGATTCGACAACCCGCCTCGGCTGCGGCCTCGTTCACGTGCTACGCATGATCAGCTCGCGGCTGTGGCACCTGGAAAGGTTGATCTAGCCAGCCGGCTCTTTTGCGAAGTCGGGGTACGCACGCTGATCGCCTTCCGCATGGGTAGCCGGCGTACGTTTTGAATTCGAGGGCCTGGACAGCCCCGTCGACGGTCATCCATTCGACTGCGACCAATTCCCGCATGTCCGGGTCTCCTACGGGTTGCTTATATCGCCGCCACTTGTGCCTACAACCGGCGCAGCAGGCCGGCGACCCGGCGTGACGCTTGCCGGAGGACCTGACCGGCAGGGTGGTCCGGCGGTCTTACCACGTCTGCGGGCTGTGTGCGGCACGCCGTGGCGCGCATCGCGGGCACTTGACGCCGATCGGCTGCGTGGGTTGACAGCGACGCCGTTCGGCTCGATCGAGGACCGCTGCGCGCGTGACGCAGGCTCGGCGACAATGACGCCACGTCTGGCGAGAGGGCGGTGCGGCCAAGGCGACCACTTCGAAGCGGCTCATCCGATGACGTGCGTGACTGCGCCACTATCGGAGTCGAGGGCCAGCCAGTCTCTGGATAGGAGCAACACATGAAGCAACCCCGCGAGGTGGCAGCCGATCGCCGGCCGCACTGGGCAGGTCAAGGCGACCTGAACAATGTCTATCAGGAGATCTGCGCCAACATTAGGGCCACGGACGACGTCAGCCTCAAGCTCTTGGCAGCGGTCCCGCTCGTGACCGGTGTGGGAATCGTGCTGCTGATGCGGGCTCCTGGGGCGAAGATACCCGACACCGCCATTGTGCTGTTGAGTATTTTCGCCGCACTTGTCACCTTCGCCGTCTATCGGTGGGAACGCAAGAACATCGCGAACTGCAGACACTTCCGGCAGTGGGCGGCCACTCTCGAACGGGACTTCTACGGACTGCGCCAAGAGGATCTGGAGTCCGCGCCGAACGTCCTTCCGCACGCGCGTATTCAGACGCCGCGCTCTCTCGGGCGTGACTGGTCAGGTGCTCGTCGGCGGGTCGGCTTGACCTGGGGCGTTCGGGTTGGATCATGGTTGGGTGTGCGGAACGCCGTCGATCGTGGAG